>JBBRJU010000324.1:0-4020 GCA_038218895.1 Burkholderiales bacterium | reverse complement strand
AGTCGGTTGGTGCCCGGTCTGGCGTCCGCGGTGGGAGGATCCAGGCCTCAAGGAGACCTGATCATGATCACTGTTCGTCGCAGCGCCGACCGCGGATTTGCCGACCACGGCTGGCTGAAGAGCTTCCACAGCTTCTCGTTCGCCAGCTACCACGACCCGGCGCACATGGGCTTCGGCAACCTGCGGGTGCTCAACGAGGACCGCATCGACGCCGGCACCGGCTTCGGCAGCCATGGCCACCGCGATATGGAGATCATCAGCTATGTGCTCGACGGCGCACTGGCCCACCAGGACAGCCTGGGCAACGCCGCAGCGATCGTACCCGGCGAGGTGCAGCGCATGACCGCCGGCACCGGCGTGCGCCACAGCGAGTTCAACCACGCCCAGGGCAGCGCCACGCATTTCCTGCAGATTTGGCTTCTGCCGGCCGCTGCCGGCCTGCCGCCCGGCTATGCGCAAAAGGCCTACAGCGAGGCGGACAAGCGCGGCCAGCTGCGTCTGGTGGCCGCGCCCGGCGGGGTGGATGGTGCGGTGACGCTGCATGCCGACGCCAGCATCCGCGCCGGCCTGTTCGACGGCGATGAATCGGCCACGCTGGCCTTGCCTGCCGGCCGCAAGACCTGGGTGCATGTGGCGCGCGGCAGCATCACCGCCCAAGGCCAGGCGCTGCAGGCCGGTGATGCGATCGGCCTGGTGGGCGAGCCGCAACTGGTGCTGGAGAAAGGCAGCAACGCGGAGGTGCTGGTGTTCGACCTGGCGGCCTGAGCCCGCCAGCCCGGGCCCGCCTCTGCGGCCCGTTGCGGTGCCAGCCGATGGACACCTGGCTCAAGCCCCTGCTCAGCGGCGGCGGTGCTGGATGCTGCAGGCCACCTGCGCGAGAACCACACCGTCGATCCGGCCGCCACCCAGAGCCTGTCGGCCAACCGTTCGTTTTTTTACGTGCACCAGCATCCTGACCAATGCCGGTCTGCTGGCCGCGCCGGGCACCACTGACGGGGCCGGCGGTCTGCTGCAGTTGATCGCGTTTTCGGTCCGCAACTCTTCTCGGCTTGGGCCTTCATGGCCGCGACAGCGGCGGCGCTGGCAGGGCTGTACCGGCGCGAGCTGCGGTCGGAGGCACTGCTGGCGCTGCGTGAGGGGCTGGGGCCGATGCAACCGCCGCCGGGCCGTTCAGCCCTGCCTCGGTCACCGCCTTGGTGCATTGGCTGGGCAGGTTCTTGCTGGTCTCCACCAGTGGCAGCAGGGCCAGCAACGGGTTCACCAAGCCCAGTGCGATGGCGCCGGCGCCGCGGGCCAGGATGCCGGCGGTGTCGAGCTGCACTTGCGGCGCCCCCAGCGTGCCCTGCAGCCGGATCGGCCCGCGCAGCGCCACCAGGCTGGTGTTGCGGCTGTGCGGCACCAGGGTCAGGTCCAGTGTTTCTTTGTCCAGGTTGATGGAGCCGCTGCCGGTGACGCTGCTGACTGCGGTGTCCAGCGCCAGGTGGCGGGCAGTCATCACGCCCTGATTCACGCTGAAGTCGGCCACGGCGCAGCGCAGGGCCACGCTCTGGTCGCCGGTCAGGCTGAGTTGCAGGATTTCCAGCAGGTGCAGGCCCATCTGCTCCATCAGCAGCCGGCTGATGCGGCCGGGGTCGACCGCCAGTTGCAGCGTGCCGTCGGCCGTGGCCAGCATGCGGCCCACCGCGTTGCCGTGGCCGCGCAGGTCGATGCGGCCGTGGATGCGGCCCATGCTGCTGCCGGCCTTGTCCGGCACCTTGAACAGTTGCACCAGCTGCAACCCGCGCGCCAGCAGCTGGGCATGGGCCTGCACCTCGGCCTGCCGCGCGTCCAGCACCACGCTGCCGGTGAGCTGGCCACCGGCGGTGCCGATGTCCAGTGCATCCAGCGTCAGCACCGCGTCCTGAAGCTGCAGCCGGGCCGATGCGCTGTCCAGCGGCACGGCCGGCGCGCGCAGCACATGCTGCACCCGCAGTTGCAGGTCGGCGTCGAAAACCCGCCAGCGGTCGGTCTTGATCGGCATTTGGGGCAGCACCCGGCGTGGCCCGCTGGCCGCTGCTGCCGGCGCATCAGGCGTGGCGTCTGGCGCGCTGGCGGGGCGATCGGGCGCCAGGCGCAGGCCGATCACCGGCGCCAGGTCGGCCAGGTCCAGCTGGCGCGATCCGATGTCGCCGCGCAGCAGCGGCCGCGCCCCGCCCAACACCACCTCCAGGTTGCCGGCCACGTCGCTGCGGCCCACTTTGCCGCTGAAACTGCGGTATTGCCAGCTGCGGCCGCTGTGCAGCAGGTGCCCGGCGTTGGCGTAGGCACCGGTCTCGGGCAGGCCCACGCCCAACAGCGGGAACAGTTGCGCCAGGCTGCCGCCCTGGAGCGACAACTGCAGGTCCACCGCCGTCCAGCGCGCCAGGCCGGTGATGCGGCCATCGGCGCGCACGCGGGTCGGGCCCACGCTGGCTTCGAGCGTCAGCGGGTAGGGCGCGGTCTCGTCGCGCAGGCCCAGCACCGACGCGCCGCGGCCGCTGGCCTGCAGCGGCTGACCGCGCCACTGGCCCGTGGCGGAAAACAGCACGTCGGTGGGCGCGCCCAGGGCGCTGGTGGGGCCGGGCCGTGGCGCATCGGGGCGCTGGCCGGCGGTCTCCAAGGCCATGCGCAGGTGGGTGGTCTGGCGCGGGTCGTCAAAGCCGATGCGGCCCTGCGCCAGCGTCAGCCGGCCGATCTGCACCGCCGTGCTGTCGTCGCTCTGGGCGCGGTCGAGCAGCCAGGACTTGCGGCCGTCGCCAGCCGTCTCCAGCATCACCACCGGCCGGCCCACCGCCACGGTGGGCAGCACCAGCCGGCCGCGCAGCAGGGCCCGCAGGTCCAGCTGGGCGTCGACCCGGTCGACCTCCAGCATCTGCGGCTCCTGCGACCAGGCGGGGTTGGCGAACCGCAGACCTTGCACCTGCACCCGCAGCAGCGGCCAGCCCAGGCCCAGGCGCAGATCACCCTGGATCTGCAGCACGCGGCCGGTCTGTTGTTGCACCAGCTGGGCGATGGGGCCGCGTGCCCAGTTGGCCCCGAAGGCCGTCAGCGCCAACGCCAGCAGCGGGACCAGCAGCAGCGGCAGGGCCAGCAGGGCCAGCACGCCGATGGTGGCGCGCCGCCGCCAGCGGGCTGGGGCGGTCGGTGGCAGGGGAGCGCTCGGGGTCGGGTTCAGGATGGTGGTGTGGGTTGCGGTGGCCCGTTTGTGCCACAGACTTGGTGCGGCGTCTGCATCACGCATGCTGACGGTGCCCGTGGCTGCCGGTACGCCAGCGCACCGACGGGATCCGGGGGCGAACGCTAGGATAGCGACATGGCCGAGCCCCCCGATGCCGACCTGTCGCGTCCCGCAGTTGCGGCCAGCCTGCAGACCGATGCGTCCGGTGCCTGGGCCCTGGCCGGTGGCTGGACACGCCGCAGCCTCGTCGGCCTGGCGGGCCATCTGCCACCCGCCCCATCACCGCCAGCGGCTGGTACCCCCCTGGTGCTGGATGGCAGCGGCCTCACCGGCTTCGATAGCGCCGGTGCCTGGCTGCTGCGCCGGTGGCTTGGCGCCAACGCGGCCCGGGCCGAGCTGCGTGGCTGGGCGCCGGCCTGGCAGACATTGATGCAGCTGGCCATCGCGGCGGACCTGGCACCGCCGGCCTTGCCTGCCAGCCCCGGGCTGGTGCGGCGCCTGGGCCTGGCCACGCTGCGCGGCCTGTACCAGGCGCAGGCGCTGCTGGCCTTTGTGGGCGAGGTGGCCCAGGCTGGCGCTGGTGTGCTGGCCCATCCGCGCCGTCTGCGCTGGCGCAGCGTGCTGCACCATGTGCAGATCGGCGGCTTCGACGCACTGCCCATCGTCGGGCTGATGTCGTTCCTGCTGGGCGTGGTGGTGGCCTACCAGGGCGCCGACCAGCTGCGCCATTACGGCGCCAACATCTTCGTGGTCGAGCTGGTGGGCTACTCAATGCTGCGCGAGTTTGCGCCGCTGATGACCGCCATCATCATCGCCGGGCGCTC
>JBBRJU010000323.1:0-4042 GCA_038218895.1 Burkholderiales bacterium | reverse complement strand
GTTTGCAGGCCATCAAACCAAGGGTTTGCACTGGTGTGGTGCGCCCTGGCACCAGGTTTGCGATGGTCCACCTGCGGTCGGCGCCCAGCGCGGGCCTGCCATCCCCAAGGAGACACCATGACCACCCGCCCGACCACCCGGTCTACCACCCGCCCGACCACCTGCCGGACCACCACCCGCCGCCTGGCCTGCCTGACCCCGCTGGCACTGGCGGCCGCTGCCATCCTGGCACCTGCCGTTGCCCTGGCCCAGGGCGAGGTGAAGATCGCGCTGATCAGCAGCAAGAGCGGCCCGCTGGAGGCCTTTGCCAAGCAGACCATCGTCGGCTTCAACATGGGGCTGAACTACGCCACCGGCGGCACCATGGCGGTCAACGGCAAGAAGCTGGTGGTCATCGAGAAGGACGACCAGGGCAAGCCCGATGTCGGCAAGAGCCTGCTGGCCGCCGCTTATGCCGACGACAAGGTCGACATCGCCGTCGGCCCGACCGCATCGCCGGTGGCGCTGGCGATGCTGCCGGTGGCCGAGGAGTACAAGAAGATCCTGCTGGTCGAGCCGGCGGTGGCCGACAGCATCACCGGTGAGAAGTGGAACCGGTACATCTTCCGCACCGGCCGCAACTCCAGCCAGGACGCCATTGCCAACGCCGTGGCGCTGGACAAGGCTGGCACCACGCTGGTGACGCTGGCGCAGGACAACGCCTTCGGCAAAGACGGCGTCAAGGCCTTCAAGGAAGCGCTCAAGAAAGCCAAGGTGGCGCATGAGGAATACCTGCCCGCCGCCACCAGCGATTTCACCGCCGCGGCCCAGCGCATCATCGACAAGCTCAAAGACCAGCCCGGCCGCAAGATCGTCTGGATCATCTGGGCCGGCGGCAACCCGTTCAAGATCGCCGAGCTGGACTTCAAGCGCCACAACATCGAGATCGCCAGCGGCGGCAACATCCTGCCGGCGATGGCGGCCTACAAGAACTTCCCCGGCATGGAAGGCGGCCTGTACTACTACTTCGGCATCCCGAAGAACCCGGTCAATGAATGGCTGGTGGCCAACCACTACACCCAGTACAAGACCCCGCCCGATTTTTTCACCGCCGGCGGCATGAGCGCGGCTATCGCGGTGGTGGAAGCCCTGAAGAAGACCCAGGGTGACACCAACACCGAAAAGCTGATCACCGCGATGGAAGGCATGAGCTTCCAGACGCCCAAGGGCCGCATGACCTTCCGCAAGGAAGACCACCAGGCGTTGCAGGACATGTACCACTTCAAGATCAAGGTGGACCCGGCATTTGCCTGGGGCGTGCCCGAGCTGGTGCGCGAGATCAAGGCCGAAGAGATGCAGGTGCCGAGCCGCAACCGCCGCTGATGCGGCGGTTGCGGTCGGCACCTCGGTGCCCGTCCGTTGTGCTCCCCCCAGCCCCCTCCGGGAGGGGGCTCCAGTCAGAGTGACGATGCACCGGCTGCGCCGGCGCCTGAAGGCCCCACTTGCTTGAGACCCGAGACCTGACCATTCGCTTTGGCGGCCATGTGGCCGTTGATGCGGTGTCGTGCGCCTTCCAGCCCGGCACGCTGACAGCCATCGTCGGGCCCAACGGTGCGGGCAAGACCACCTACTTCAACCTGATCTCGGGCCAGCTGCAGGCCAGCGCCGGCCAGGTGCTGCTCCATGGGCAGGACATCACCGGCTTGAGCGCCCCGCTGCGCACCCGGCTGGGCCTGGGCCGGGCGTTCCAGCTGACCCAGCTGTTTGCCAACCTCAGCGTGCGCGAGAACGTGCGCCTGGCGGTGCAGGCGCGCGAGGCGGGGCGCGGCAACGGCGGTGGCTGGGGCGGGGTGGACCTGTTGCGGGTGTGGCTGGACCGCAAAAGCTGGATCGACGAGGCGCAAGCCATCCTGGCCCAGGTGCGGCTTGCCGACAAGGCCGCGCTGCTGGCCGCTGCATTGCCGCATGGCGACCAGCGCAAGCTGGAGGTGGCGCTGCTGATCGCGCTCGACCCCAAGGTGTTCATGTTCGACGAGCCCACCGCCGGCATGGGGGTGGACGAGGTGCCGGTGATCCTGGACCTGATCCACGGCCTGAAGGCCCAACTGCGGGCCAGCGGCCGCGGCACCATCTTGCTGGTGGAGCACAAGATGGACGTGGTGCGTGAGCTGGCCGATCGCATCATCGTGCTGCACAACGGCCAGCTGGTGGCCGACGGCGAACCGGCGGCGGTGATTGCCAGCCCGGTGGTGCAGCAGGCGTATCTGGGCATGGCGGCAGAAGAGCCGGCATGAGCGAAGCCCTGCTCGAACTGACCGGTGTGCACACCCACATCGCGGCGCACCACATCCTGCACGGTGTCGACTTGGCCGTGCCCGAGGGCGGGGTGACGATGCTGCTGGGCCGCAACGGCGCTGGCAAGAGCACCACGCTGCGCACCATCATGGGCCTGTGGCAGCCCAGCCAGGGCACTGTGCGCTTCCACGGCAAATCGCTGCAGGGTGTGGCCACGCCCGACATTGCCCGGCAAGGCATTGCCTACGTGCCCGAGAGCATGGGCATCTTCAGCGACCTGTCGGTCCAGGAGAACATGGTGCTGGCCGCCCGCCAGGCGCGCCATGCGAGCGAGCTCGACACGGTGCGGCTGGAATGGATTTTCGGCCTGTTCCCGGCCTTGAAGAAGTTCTGGCTCTACCCGGCCGGCAAGCTGAGCGGCGGCCAGAAGCAGATGCTGGCCGTGGCCCGCGCCATCATCGAGCCGCGCGCACTGATCCTGATCGACGAACCCAGCAAGGGCCTGGCGCCGTCGATCATCCACAACCTGATCGACGCCTTCGGCGAACTGAAACGCCAGAAGACCACGATCCTGCTGGTGGAGCAGAACTTCGTGATGGCCAAGGCCCTGGGCGACACGGTGGCGGTGATGGACAACGGCCAGGTGGTGCACCGCGGTGCGATGGCCGAGCTGGCGCAGGACGACGTGCTGCAGCAGCGCTTGCTGGGCCTGTCGCTGGCGGCACACCAATGAGCGCACCCACACGTGCACTCGAAGGCGAGCGGGCCGAGCGCCGGGCCGCTGCCAAGCCGGCCCGCGTCCCCTCGGGGGACCGACCGCCGCACCCGGCGGGCGAGGGGCGTCAGGTCCCGAAAGCCCAGTTCGACTGGCGCCCGCTGGCACTGCTGGCCGCGCTGATGGCACTGGCCTTGCCGGCCATCGGCGCGCCCGGCACCTGGGTCACGCTCACTGTGGCCGGGCTGGCGATGGGGCTGATCATCTTCGTCATCGCCTCGGGCCTGACGCTGATCTTCGGCCTGATGGACGTGCTGAATTTCGGCCACGGCGTGTTCATCGCGCTGGGCGCCTTCATGGCCACCACGGTGATGGCCGGCATGGCGCCCTGGGCGGGTGCATCGGCCGGGCTGCAGCTGGTCAGCGTGTTCAGCGCGATGGTGGTGGCCATGGCTGTGGCCGGCGCCGTGGGCTGGGCGTTCGAGCGGGTGATCGTGCGGCCGGTCTACGGCCTGCACCTGAAGCAGATCCTGATCACCATGGGCGGCATGATCGTCGGTGAAGAAGTCATCAAGGTGATCTGGGGCCCGCAGCAGATTGCGCTGCCGCTGCCGTCTTCACTCACCGGCTCGTGGCTGCTGGCAGGCCCGGGCTTCGAGGCGTCGGTGGAGAAGTACCGGGTCATGGCCGCCGGCATCGGCCTGCTGGTGTTCGCTGCGCTGGCCTGGACGCTCAACCGCACCAAGGTCGGCCTGCTGATCCGCGCCGGCGTGCAAGACCGCGAGATGGTGGAAAGCCTGGGTTACCGCATCCGCCGGCTGTTCGTCGGCGTGTTCGTGGCCGGCTCGGCACTGGCGGGCCTGGGCGGTGTGCTGTGGGGCCTGTACCAGCAGAACGTGACGCCGCAGATCGGCGCCCAGGTCAATGTGCTGATCTTCATCGTCATCATCATCGGCGGCCTGGGCAGCACCTTTGGCTGCTTCATCGGCGCGCTGCTGGTCGGGCTTATGGCCAACTACACCGGCTTCCTGGCGCCCAAGGTGGCGCTGTTCT
>JBBRJU010000322.1:0-4047 GCA_038218895.1 Burkholderiales bacterium | reverse complement strand
CGCAGCCGCGTGCCCACCGGCAGCACCTGGGTGATGTCAGCGATGTCAGTCGGCACGCTGGCGCCGGTGATGCTCCTGACGCCGGTGATGTCGCTGGTGCCGCTGACGCCAACGGTGCCAATGGTGCCGCTGGTGCCGCTGGTGTCTGCCAGCCTGGCATCGAAGGCCAGGATGCCGTGCTCCTGGTTGGCATCGGCCATCACCCAGCCGGGCAGCACCGCGCCAGCCAGGTCACACACCTGGCCATAGCCGTAGTCACAGGCCTGCGCTTGCGTGCTGCGGTCGCGGCTCATCGCCATCCAGCCGGCGTCGACCAGGGCCCAGCCCTTTTCGGCTTGGTGGCCGATCACGGTGGCCAGCACGCTCAGCGCAATGTCGTCCGGCGCGCACACGCCCACATTGGCCATCACCAGGTCCATGAAGGCGTAGACGCCGGCGCGCACTTCGGTCACGCCGCCGAGCTGGGTGGCCGACAGCGCGGTGGGGGTGGACCCCACGCTGACCACCGCGCAGGGCAGGCCGGCGGCGCGCAGGCGCTCGGCGGCGCGCACGCAGCCGGCGCGCTCTTGCTCGGCCATGGCCTGCAGCGCGGCGGGCGTGTTGCACTGGTAGCTGGCGCCGGCATGGGTCAGCACGCCGGCCAGCATGCTGGCGCCCGTGCTGGCGCCGCCGTGGTGCAGGGCACGGCCCAGGTCCAGCAGCAGACCGGACTCTGGGGCCACGCCGCTGCGGTGCTGGTCGGTGTCGATCTCGATCAGCACCGGGATGGCCTCGCCCTGCGCGCAGCAGAAGTCTGCGATGGCCGCTGCACTGGCCAGGTTGTCGGTCAGGATGGTGAGTGCGGCGCCGCTGCGGCGCAGCGCCAGCACCTGCGGCAGCTTGGCCGTGGCGATGCCCACCGCATAAGTGATGTCGGTGATGCCCGCATCCAGGCACTGCTGGGCCTCTTTCAGCGTCGACACGGTGACGCCCCGCGCGCCCAGCGCCAGCTGGCGCTGCACCACCGCCAGGCATTTGCTGGTCTTGATGTGCGGGCGCAGCGCCACGCCCAAGGCGCCGATGTGTGCCTGCATGCGCTGCAGGTTGTGCTGCAGGCGCGCCACATCGAGCAGGGCGGCGGGGGTGTCCAGGGTCTGGAGCGGGTTCAGGGCAGGCATGCACCGATTGTCGCCACGCCGCCGCGTCCGCTGCGCGACGCTGTGCCGCGGCGGCTGCCACCACAATCGGCGGCACCATGGCCATTGCCCCCCGCGCCCGCCCCGAAGACCACTTCACGCCCCGGCAGTGGCGCCAGCTCAGCGCCCGCTCGCGCTGGCGCGGCCTGTGGCTGGTGGCGCATTGCTGGGGTGTGATCGGCCTGGCGATGGTGGTGGGCGCGCGCTGGCCGCTGCTGATCCCGCTGTGCGCACTGGTGGTCGGCACCCGCCAGCTGGGCCTGGCCATCCTGATGCACGACGCCGCGCACGGCCTGCTGCACCCCGAGCGCCGCATCAATGACTGGGTGGGCCGCTGGCTGTGCGCAGCCACGCTGCACGCCTACCGGCCGTATCACCTGCAGCACCACCGGCATGTGCAGCAAGCCAAAGATCCCGACCTGGTGCTGTCGGCGCCCTTCCCGATCAGCCGCCGCTCGTTCTGGCGCAAGGTGTGGCGCGACCTGAGCGGGCAGACCTTCTACAAGCAGCGCATCCAGCCGCTGTGGCAGCGGGGCGGCCAGCCCGCCGGCGGCGCCACGGGCAGTTCAGCCTTCACCAGCCACGACCGCCAGTTTGTCATCGCCAACGCGCTGGGTTTTGCGCTGTTTGCCGCCGCTGGCTGGTGGTGGCTGTGGCTAGCGCTGTGGGCCCTGCCGATGGCGACCTGGCTGCCGCTGGTCACCCGGCTGCGCAACATCGCCGAGCATGCGCTGGTGCCGGTGGACCAGCCCGACCCGCTGCGCCAGGCCCGCACCACCCGCGCCGGCTGGCTGGAACGCGCGCTGATTGCGCCCTACTGGGTCAACTTCCACAGCGAGCACCATTTGTTCACCCAGTTGCCATGCTGGCAGCTGCCTCAAGCCCATGCGCTGCTGCACGCGGCCGGCACCACGCAGCGCATGGAGGTGCAGCCGGGCTACCTCAGCGTGCTGCGGCTGGCGACTGTTGGCTGAGCGGCAGAGCTGCTGAACGGCCGTGCCTGCGACCAGGTCAGGCGCGCCCCGGCGGTCACGCCTGGGACGGCGACCGCACCATCTCGTCGTGCAGGCCCCAATGCTCGACTGCAGCGACCAGCACGATCGACTCGCCTTCGGCGACATGCGCGTCGGCCCTTGCCAGCGCGATGCACAGGCGCAACAACTTCAGGCGCAGCGCGGGGTCTTGGATCTCTCCCATCAGGTCCGCCAAGGTGCTTTCGTCCACTGGGCAGGCGTCCGCCCACTTCAACTGGCCGCTCGACAGCAAGTCTTCGCAGAAGGCGTCGAGCAGCGCATGCAATTCATGCTGCGCCAGGCCCAACTGCGCATGAACCGCAAGGCGTTCGAGCCATTCGATCTCGGCGTCTGCGATGTCTCCATCGGCCACCACTGTCAGCGCGACGATGCGGGCCGCCGCTTGCGGGCTGTTTGCGGGATACCTGCGCATGGTGATGCCCCACTTGGTGCTGTCGGTCCTGGGTCAGTCGAAGATGTTGCCCAGCCACGACTTCTTGCGGCTGCCCTGCGGGCTTCGACCATGCCCGTGGTCGGAGTCAACAAACTGGGGCTGCGTTCGGGCGGCCGCGTCGCTGGCTGGGGCTGGCGCCATCGTGGCCGAGCGTTCGATCAGCTTGTCGAGTTCGCCGCGGTCCAGCCACACGCCCCGGCATTGCGGGCAGTAGTCGATCTCGACGCCCTGGCGATCGCTCATGACGAGCGCAGTCTCCGGACAACTCGGGCATTTCATGGTGTGCTCCTGGCAATGTGTCATTCATCCGCGCTGCCGAAGCCGACCAAGCTCGGCAAGTGCGTGAACAGGTTGAAGATCGAAACGCCCAGCCGACGGTGGCCAGCACGTCGTTGGTTTCACAGCCGGTGATGTTGCGGCTGGTCTCGCCCAAGATCAGTCTCGCGATCATTTGCATCACAGCGTTCCAGCGCTTGGACGACAGACGCAATGTGGGCTGTCGGCCCGCGCTGAAAAAGTAGCTTTTCGAGAACTTCAACATCGTAAAAAACTGAACATACGGCTTGGCTGGCAGCCAAAGACTTCCGGGTCGGCCCTGCCGCGCAGGTGTCGTCACTGTCCCAGGTCACGACCCAGAAGTCGTCCAGATGGTGGCCGTTCAGCATGCCGATCTCGCATCGGGAAAGACGAAGTCTGAGTCTGCCTGGGGCTGGTTTGTTCGAATCCGAAACTGCGCAAGACTGCCATCTGTTCTGACTCCGACAAGATGAATCAATCATGTTCTACGCACTCAGCTGGCTTGTGGTCTTCAGCCTCCTTGCACTGTGGTCGCTGGCAGCCTGGGGGGCCAATGCCGTCGCCGTGTGGACGGTCTCGAATGCAGGCGCGTTGACAGGCGCCGCATCGGGCGTCGAGGGCCTTCGTCTGCCGCAGTGGCTGGCCCCCTGGGTGCCGCCGGAGATTTCGCAGACGCTGACCTTGCTGCTGTCGGGCCTGGCGCCGGCGGTCGACAGTCTGCTGCAGGCTGCACCGGCCCTGGCCGGCGGCCTGACCGTGGCGACCTGGGTGATCTGGGGCCTCGGCAGCGCGCTGCTGGTGGTGCTGGGTGCAGGGCTGCATTGGTTCATTGCGATGTGGCGCCGCCGCAGTGGCGGCTCTGGTCCCCAGCCGGCGCGGCATGCGGCTGCATGACGGGAAGCATGACGGCAAGGCTGTCCTGGTACTGGCGCAAAACGGCGGCGGCACGGATCCCGGATCGGTCGGCTGCCTGCGGGAGGCGGGCCGGCCTGCACCGCGCAGACAGGTGTGGTTACAGTTCACCACCAGGAACATGAACATGTTGTGCGGCGGCCTGATGCTGCTGGTCATCGGCGCCAGCACGCGCACCGGGAAGGCGGCGTCTCGC
>JBBRJU010000321.1:0-4060 GCA_038218895.1 Burkholderiales bacterium | reverse complement strand
GCGTCGAAGGCGGCCAGCTGCACGTCCAGCGTGGCCTCACGCAGTTGCAGCGCCACATCCGGGTGGGCCTGGCGGAAGCTGCGCAGCCATTCCGGCAAGGGCCCGTAGGCCACACTGGAGACGAAGGCCAGGCGCAGCTGCCCGGCCAGGCCCGCCGCCGCAGCATGCGCCACCTGGGGCAGCGCCTCGGCTGCGGCCAGCAGGCGGCGCACCGCCGGCAGCAGCGCCAGCCCGGCCGGCGTCGGCGCCACGCTGCGCCGGGTGCGGGCAAACAGCGCCACGCCCAGGCTGCGCTCCAGCCCCTGGATGGCCTGGGTGAGTGGCGGCTGGGTCATGTGCAGGCGCGCAGCCGCCCGGCCGAAGTGCAGCTCTTCAGACAGCACCACGAACTGCCGCCATAGCCGCAGCTCGATCATTGATACGTTGCACCCATGGTTTGCGCACCCACAAATAGATTGGACACCGATTGTGCGTGCAGATTAACCTCGCACGATCGGTGAACATGCTGTCGAACAGACCGCCGACACACTGCCGAACCACCGCCGAACCACCCGCCAGGAGCCTCCATGTCCATCAACCGCCGCAGCAAGAACATCACCGAAGGCGTGGCCCGCGCGCCCAACCGCAGCATGTACTACGGCATGGGTTACACCGAGAGCGATTTCGGCAAGCCGATGATCGGCGTGGCCAACGGCCACAGCACCATCACGCCCTGCAACAGCGGCCTGCAACGCCTGGCCGATGCGGCAGTGGAAGCCCTGAAGGCGGCCGGCGCCAACCCGCAGACCTTCGGCACGCCCACCATCAGCGACGGCATGGCCATGGGCACCGAAGGCATGAAGTACAGCCTGGTCTCGCGCGAGGTGATTTCAGACTGCGTGGAAACCTGCGTCGGCGGCCAGTGGATGGACGGCGTGCTGGTGATCGGCGGCTGCGACAAGAACATGCCCGGCGGCATGATGGGCATGCTGCGCGCCAACGTGCCGGCCATCTATGTGTATGGCGGCACGATCCTGCCGGGCAAGTACAAGGGGCAAGACCTGAACATCGTCAGCGTGTTCGAGGCGGTGGGCCAGTTCAGTGCCGGCAACATGACCGAAGAAGACTTCTGCC
This sequence comes from Burkholderiales bacterium, assembly GCA_038218895.1. GTDB lineage: Bacteria > Pseudomonadota > Gammaproteobacteria > Burkholderiales > Burkholderiaceae_C > Pseudaquabacterium. The sequence continues at coordinate 2,947 of JBBRJU010000321.1, read as the reverse complement.
AGATCGAGCGCCGGGCCATCCCCGGCAGCGGCAGCTGCGGCGGCATGTACACCGCCAACACCATGAGCTCGGCCTTCGAGGCGCTGGGCCTGAGCCTGCCCTACGCCAGCACCATGGCGAATGTGGAAGACGAGATCGTGGGCATGGTGGGGCGCGCCGCGCAGGTGCTGGTGGAGGCGGTGAAGGCCGACCTGAAGCCGCGTGACATCGTCACCAGGGAATCCATCGAAAACACCGTGGCGGTGATCATGGCCACTGGCGGCAGCACCAATGCGGTGCTGCACTTCCTGGCCATCGCCCATGCGGCCGAGGTGCCCTGGACCATCGACGACTTCGAGCGTGTGCGCCGCAAGACCCCGGTGCTTTGCGACCTGAAGCCCAGCGGCCAGTACCTGGCGATCGACCTGCACCATGCCGGTGGCATCCCGGCGGTGATGAAAGAGCTGCTGAAGGCCGGCCTGCTGCATGGTGACTGCATCACCATCACCGGCAAGACGGTGGCGCAGAACCTGGCCGACGTGCCTGATCTGTCGCCCGACCAGAAGGTGATCCGCCCGGTGAGCAACCCGATCTATGCCGAGGGCCACCTCGCCATCCTGAAGGGCAACCTGTCGCCCGAGGGCTGCGTGGCCAAGATCACCGGCCTGAAGAACCCGGTGATCACCGGCCCGGCACGGGTGTTCGACGACGAGCAGTCGGCGCTGGCCGCCATCATGGCCAAGCAGATCGTGGCTGGCGACGTGATGGTGCTGCGCTACCTTGGCCCCAAGGGCGGCCCGGGCATGCCCGAGATGCTGGCGCCCACTGGCGCGCTGATCGGCCAGGGCCTGGGCGAAAGCGTGGGCCTGATCACCGACGGCCGCTTCTCGGGCGGCACCTGGGGCATGGTGGTGGGCCATGTGGCGCCTGAAGCCGCCGAGGGCGGCAACATCGCCTTGATCCGTGAGGGCGACACCATCACCATCGACGCCCACCAGTTGCTGCTGCAGCTGAATGTGGACGATGCCGAACTGGCGCGCCGGCGCGCCTTGTGGCAGAAGCCGGCGCCGCGCTACACCCGCGGCGTGCTGGCCAAGTTCGCCCACAACGCCAGCAGCGCCAGCACGGGCGCGGTGCTCGACAAGTTCTGACCGCGCTGCGCGGTCAGTCGTCGCTGCAGTCAGTTGTCGCTGCGGTTCGGGCGTTCCGGCTTGGCCGGGCGCCCGGCGGAAGGCGGGCGCATGCCCAGCGATTCAAACTGCGCGTCGCGGCGTTTGGCGGCGCGCTGGTCTTCCAGGTCCATGGCCCGCCGCTGGGTGATGCCCATGGCATCGGCCGCCTTCCACCACACGGCGGCCAGCGCAAACGGCGCCAGCACCAGCCACCACGACCAGCCCGCCACGAAGCCCACGCCCAGCAACTTCAGACCCGCCAGCAACACACCCACCACCACCAGCCACATGCCTTGGTCCCCTTGCAGCGCCCGGGGTTGCAGCAAGGGCTGTCAACCGCAGCGGGCTAAAATCGGTTGAACATACTCCAGTCCGGCCGATCGTGGCTGTGGCCTTTGAAAGGATTCCATGAAGATTCTGATCGCCCAAGCCTTTGCCGGTGCCGCCCTGGCCGCCGGGCTGGCCAGCCCGGCCCTGGCCAGCCTGGAACTGGCCCAGAAGAAAAGCTGCATGGCCTGCCATGCCACCGAAAAGAAGCTGGTCGGCCCGTCCTACAAGGACGTGGCCGCCAAGTACGCCGGGCAGAAAGACGCCGTGGCCCAGCTGGCCGAGCGCATCCAGAAGGGCAGCGTGCCGGGCAAGGGCAACTGGGGCGCCATCCCGATGCCGGCCAATCCACAAATCAGTGGCGACGAGGCCAAGCAACTGGCCACCTGGGTGCTCAGCGTCAAGTGAGCTGAGACCACCCTGCCCCGCCCAGCCCGCTGCATGCGGGCTTTTTCTTGCCTGGGCGCCACCGCGCTCGGGTATCGTGCGGTCCGATGCAGGACGCCCGGCATTGCGTGATGGACATCGAAGCCTCGGGCTTCGGCCGGCGCAGTTACCCCATCGAAATCGGCTATGTGCGTGACGATGGCCAGTCCTGGTGCAGCCTGGTGCGCCCCGCCAACGACTGGCGCCATTGGGACAAACAGGCCGAGCGCGTGCACGGCATTGCCCGGCCGACGCTGCTGCAGCATGGCCGCGCGGTGGCCGACGTGGCCAGGCGCCTGAATGACGGCCTGGCCGGCCGCACCGTCTACTGCGACGGCTGGGCCCATGACTACGCCTGGCTGGGCTTGCTGTTCGAAGAAGCGGGCCTGGTGCCGCGTTTCAAGCTGGAATCGGTGAACCGCCTGCTGGACGACGCCCGCCTGGCGCGGCTGGACACCGAGCGCCAGCGCGCCTTTGGCACGCTGGGCATCCGCCGCCACCGCGCCAGCAGCGACGCCCGCGCGCTGCAGTGGGCGCTCGAGCAACTGGCTGCCTGAGCCACCCGCCAGCGCCTGCGGCGCCGCCACACCTGGTCAGTGGTTGTCGCCCAGCTGGTCGAGGATCGCCGGGTTCTCCAGGGTGCTGGTGTCCTGGGTGATCGCCTCGCCCTTGGCCAGGCTGCGCAGCAGGCGGCGCATGATCTTGCCCGAGCGGGTCTTGGGCAGGTTGTCGCCAAAGCGGATGTCCTTGGGCTTGGCGATCGGGCCGATCTCCTTGCCCACCCAGTCGCGCAGCTGCTTGGCAATCGCCTTGGCTTCGTCACCCACCGGGCGCGGGCGCTTCAGCACCACGAAGGCGCAGATCGCCTCGCCGGTGGTGTCGTCCGGCCGGCCCACCACGGCGGCCTCGGCCACCAGCTCGGTGCAGCTGACCAGCGCCGATTCGATCTCCATCGTGCCCATGCGGTGGCCCGACACGTTCAGCACGTCGTCGATGCGGCCGGTGATGGTGAAGTAGCCGGTCTTGGCATCGCGGATGGCGCC
>JBBRJU010000320.1:0-4062 GCA_038218895.1 Burkholderiales bacterium | reverse complement strand
GTGCTGCGCCCGGTGGGCGAGGTGCTGGCCGGCCTGCCGCCCATGGCACCGGCCTGGCTGGCGCTGGTCGACTTTGCCGCCAGCTACTACCAGCGCAGCGTGGGTGAATTGGCGCTGGCGGTGTTGCCACCCGAATTGCGCAAGCTGGACGCGCCTGGCCTGGCCAAGCGCCTGGCGCGCATGCTGAAGAAGCTGGATGCCGCAGCCGCAGCCGCAGCCGCAGCCACCAGCGCGGCGCCAGCCACACCCGTGCAGCGGCCGCAGCTGGGCCCTGAGCAGCAGGCGGCGTTGGTGGCCTTCCACACCGCTTTCATTGATGCTGGTGCCACGCTGCGGCCGGCGCCGCTGCTGCTGCATGGTGTCACTGGCAGTGGCAAGACCGAGGTCTACCTGCATGCCGCCGAAGAGGTGCTGGCCGCCGGCCGGCAGGCGCTGGTGCTGGTGCCCGAGATCAACCTGACGCCGCAGCTGGAAGCGCGTTTTGCCGAGCGCTTTCCGAACCACCGCATGGTGGCGATGCACAGCGGCCTGACGCCGGTGCAGCGCCTGCGCCACTGGCTGATGGCCCACCTGGGGCGGGCCGACATCGTGCTGGGCACCCGCATGGGCGTGTTCGCGCCGCTGCCGCGGCTGGGGCTGATCGTTGTCGACGAAGAGCACGATCCGTCCTACAAGCAGCAGGAAGGCGCGCGCTACTCGGCGCGTGATCTGGCCGTCTACCGCGGCCACCTGGAGCGGGTGCCGGTGATCCTGGGCTCGGCCACGCCGTCGCTCGAAACCTGGCAGCACGCGCTGCCGGGCCCGCGCCAGCGCTACCGGCGCCTGGGGCTGGACGCGCGTGTCGGTGGCGGCGCGCTACCCCGGGTGCGGCTGTTCGACATGGGCGTGCTGCCGCGGGTGAACGGCCAGAGCCCGGTGCTGGCGCCGATGGTGATCGACAGCCTGCGCCAGCGCATCGCTGCCGGAGAACAGAGCCTGGTCTTCCTGAACCGGCGTGGCTATGCGCCGGTGCTGCACTGCGCCGATTGCGGCTGGAAGAGCGGCTGCCCGCACTGCAGCGCCTGGCGGGTGTTCCACAAGGGCGAGCGCACGTTGCGCTGCCACCATTGCGGCTTCACCGAGCGGGTGCCCCGTGCCTGCCCCGATTGCGGCAACCTGGACATCGCGCCGCTGGGCCGCGGCACCGAGAAGCTGGAAGAGCAGCTGGCCGAACTGCTGCCAGGCGCCCGCATCGCCCGGCTGGACGCCGACACCGCGCGCGGCAAGGGCCAGCTCGAAGCCCGGCTGGCGGAGGTGCATGCCGGTGCGGTGGACGTGCTGGTGGGCACGCAGATGGTGACCAAGGGGCATGACTTCCGCCGCATCACCCTGGTGGTGGCTGTCAACCCTGACAGCGCACTGTTCGCCAGCGATTTCCGCGCGCCCGAGCGGTTGTTTGCCCTGCTGATGCAGGCTGGCGGCCGGGCCGGGCGCGATGCGGGCCAAGCCGGTGCCAGCGAGATGTGGGTGCAGACCTGGCACCCCCAGCACCCTTTGTATGCAGCCTTGAAGCAACACGACTTCGCGGCCTTCGCCACCAGCCAGCTGGCCGAGCGTGCGGCCGCCGGTCTGCCGCCGTACAGCCACCTGGCACTGTTGCGCGCCGAATCCCGCGACGCCGCCATCGCCCTGGCCTGGCTGCAGGATGCGGCAGCGCTGGCCGCCGGGTTGCCGGGCGGCGACGGCGTCACGCTGTACCCGCCGGTGCCGCCGGCTATCAGCAAGGTGGCCGGCATCGAGCGGTTGCAGATGCTGGTGGAGGCGCCGTCACGCATGCGGCTGCAGCAGCTGCTGGCGGTCTGGCTGCCCGCACTGCATGCGCTGCGCGGCCGCCACAAGGGCCTGGCGCGCTGGGCGATCGACGTCGACCCGCTGGCGATCTGAGGCGGTAGCACCCTGCTATCCTGTGCCGGGCGCTGTGCAGGGAGAAACCAGATGCAGAACCAAGACGGGCCTGGCTGCCCCAACCGTCGCCTGGCATTGGCTGGGGCCGGTGCACTGGGCCTGCTGCTTGCCGGCTGCGGTGGTGGCAACACCGAGTCTTCGGCAGACCCGCCAGTGGCGCCCACGCTGGCCATCAGCAGCGACACACCGGGCGTGGCTGCGGCGGCCTTCACCGTGAACTTCAAGTTCAGCGCCGGCGCCGCGCGCTTTGCAGCCGACCAGGTGGTGGTCGCGGGTGGCAGCGTCGTCGGCGGCAGCTTTGTCTCGGCCAGCAGCAGCGCGTACAGCCTGGTGGTGCAGCCTGGCGCCAACCGCGTGGGCCTGGCTGAAGTGAGCGTGCCGATCGGCAACTTCAGCGACAGCACGGGCGCAGCGTCCAGCACCCGTGCCTACACCTTTGCGCAGGCCTGCAACACCGTGCTGCCTGTCAATGAGCCGCTGCTGACCATCACCGACAACGTGGCCGGCGCGGCCCAGGCCACCGGCCAGGTGGTGTTCACGCTGCGCTTCAGCCTGGCCATCCGCGACAGCTTCAGCCTGGCCAGTGTGGCGGTGGCCGGTGGCACGGTCAACACCTTCACCCGGGTGTCGGGCACGCTGTACAACATCGCCATCACGCCGCCCGCCAGGACCACCGGCAGCATCTTGCTGAGGGTGCCGGTGGGCGCGTACACCGCAGAGGCCAGCGACCGGCTCAACACGGTGGAAACACTGGCCGGCGTGCCGTTCCAGACGGCCTGATCAGCCGGCAGGCTGCACCCCGAATAGCCAGGCCAGCGCGCTGAAGCTGGCAAACGCGCCCACGGTGCTGGCCAGGATGATGCGCGCCACCCGGCCCGAATCAGCGCCGTAGCGCTCGGTCAGCAGCGACACATTGCTGGCGCTGGGCAGGGCCGCAGCCAAGGTCAGCACCAGCAGCTGGAAGCCCGACAGCGGCGCGCCCAGTTGCTGCGCGCCGGCGCCCACCAGCAGCACCAGCAGCGGGTGCACAACCCGCTTGATCGCCGCCACCGGCAGGTAGTGCGCCAGCGGCGTGCGGGTGTGGGCATGCTGGCCCGCACGCCACAGCACCGCGCCGATGGTGAACAGCGCCACCGGCGTGGCGCTGTCGGCCAGCATGCGCAGGGCGGTGTCGAGCGGGCCGCTGGTCTTCAGCCCGGTGGCTGACAGCAGCGCCCCCAGCGCGATCGCCCAGGGCAGCGGGTTCGACAGCGCGCCGCGCACCGCCCGCAGCGCCGCCACGCGCGCCCCGCCGGCGGCGCCCTGCAGCTGCGACGGCGCGATGCACACCGAGCTGGTGACGAACAGATCAGCCAGGATGGTGCAGATCACCGGCCCGGCCGCCGCCGGCCCCAACAGTGCCACCAGCAACGGCACACCCATGAAACCGGTGTTGGGAAAGGCGGCCACCAGCGCGCCGAAGCTGGCGTCCTTCAGCCCCACCGTGGCATTCATCGACCCCGCGATGGTGAAGCCCACCACCGCCAGCGCGCACAGCACAGAAACCACCAACACCACCGGGTTCAGCAGGTCCAGCACCGGCGTGTTCATGCCGAAGCGCAGCAGCAGGCAGGGCAGGGCGAAGTACAGCACGTAGGCATTCAGCCCCGGGATCGCGCTTTCGGGCAGCACGCCGCGGCGCGCAGCCAGCCACCCGGCCAGCACCAGCGCGAAGAACGGAACAGTGACGGCGAGGACAGCCTGCATGCTGGGGGCGGAGTATCCCCGCGCAGGTGGCGCAGCCGCGCCGACCTGCGCTGCACGGCTGCAACCCGCCGCTATCATCCGCCGCCGCTTGCTCCCACCCATGGCCCAGCCCCCTGACTCCCTGAACCCCGCCCAGCTGCAGGCCGTGCACCACCTGCGCGGCCCCTGCCTGGTGCTGGCTGGCGCCGGGTCGGGCAAGACCCGGGTGATCACCCACAAGATCGCCCGCCTGCTGCAGGCGGGCCTGGCGCCCAAGGAGCTCGCCGCCATCACCTTCACCCACCCGGCGGCGCAGGAGATGCGCGAGCGCAGCAAGGCCCTGGTCGGCCCGCGCGCGGCGAAGGACCTGGTGGTGGCCACCTTCCACAGCCT
>JBBRJU010000319.1:0-4084 GCA_038218895.1 Burkholderiales bacterium | reverse complement strand
TGGCGGGCGCCTGGACGGCAGTGTTCGGGCCGCTGGCCCAGGCCATCAGCCGGCATCAGCTGCCGCTGGGCCTGCTCACTGACCTGCTCGACGCCTTCACCCAGGACACCCACAACCCGCGCTACGCCAGCCGCGCCCAGTTGCTGGACTACTGCCGCCGCTCCGCCAATCCTGTCGGCCGCCTGATGCTGCACATGGCCGGGGTGCACGGCGCGGCGGCGCTGGCGCAATCCGACGCGATCTGCAGCGCCTTGCAGCTGATCAACTTCTGGCAAGACCCGAGCGTGGACTTGCCGCGCGGCCGCCACTATGTGCCCGAGGCCGACGCACGGGGCCACGGCCTGACGCTGGAGCAGTTGGCCGGCCAAGCCGACAGCCCGGCGAGCCAGGCCCTGCTGCGTGATCTGTGCCACTGGGCCGCAAGCCTGATGGCCGACGGCGCGCCACTGGCCTGCCAGGTGCCCGGCCGCCTGGGTTGGGAGCTGCGCCTGGTGGTGCAAGGCGGCCTGCGCATCCTTGAGAGAATCAGCGCAATGCACTACCGCACCCTGCGCCAGCGGCCCACGCTGGGCGCCACCGACCTGCCCGTGATGCTGTGGCGCGCCGTGCGCATGCGCCCTGCCCGACCCACCCCCGGCTTTCGCCTGGCATGACCGTGCCAGCCCGCGCATGAGCACCACGCCCCAGCAATACGTGCAGGACAAGGCCGCCGGCAGCGGCAGCTCGTTCTACTACGCCTTCCTGTTCCTGCCGCCGCCGCGGCGCGCGGCCATCACCGCTTTTTACGCCTTCTGCCGCGAGGTGGATGATGTGGTCGACGAAATGCGTGATGCCAGCGTGGCCGCCACCAAGCTGGCCTGGTGGCAGCAAGAGGTGGGCCGTGCCTTTGCCGGCGGCGCCACCCACCCGGTCACCCAGGCACTGATGCCGCACACCGCCACCTACGGCATCACCGCCGAGCACCTGCTGGCCGTCATCGAAGGCTGCCGCATGGATCTGGAGCAGACCCGCTACCTCGACTTGCCTGGCTTGCTGCGCTATTGCCATCTGGTCGCCGGCATCGTCGGCGAGGTGGCGGCGCGCATCTTCGGCCACACCGACGCCCAGACCATCAACTACGCCCACCGCCTGGGCCGCGCGCTGCAACTCACCAACATCATCCGCGACGTGGGTGACGACGCACGGCGCGGCCGCATCTACTTGCCAATGACCGAGCTGCAGCAGTTCGACGTGAAAGCGCATGAGCTGCTCAAACGCGATGCGCCCTGGGGCTACAGCGAGCGCTTCACTGCGCTGATGCGCTTTCAGGCCCAACGCGCACATGCCACCTACGACGACGCGCTGGCGATGCTGCCCGACGCCGACCGGATGGCCCAGAAGCCCGGCCTGATGATGGCCAACATCTACCGCAGCCTGCTGCGCGAGATCGAGTCCGACGGCTTCCAGGTGCTGCACCAGCGCACCTCGCTGACCCCCATCCGCAAGCTGTGGATCGCCCTGATGACCCACTGGCGCGGGCGGTGAGCCCCAAGCCGGAGGCGGTGGGACCCAGGCCAGAGGCGGTGGGACCCGGGCCAGAGGCAGTGGAACCCAGGCCGCAAGCGGCCAGGGCCGGCGCACTGCAGGTGGCGGTGGTGGGCGCAGGCTGGGCCGGGCTGGCTGCCGCAGTGCGGCTGGTGCAGCGCGGCGCCAGCGTCAGCGTGTACGAAATGGCACGCCGGCCCGGCGGGCGCGCCCGGCAGGCCGACGGCGCCAGCCAGGGTTTCGACAACGGCCAGCACATCCTGGTGGGGGCCTACAGCGCCACGCTGGGCCTGATGCGCAGCGTCGGTGCCGACCCCGAGCAATTGCTGCTGCGCCAGCCCCTGGCCTTGGTGAACCCCGCCGGCAGCGGGCTGCGGCTGCCGCCAGGCCCAGCACTGCCGGCCTTTGCCCGGGCGGTGCTGGGCGCACAGCACTGGGCCTGGGCCGATCGCCTGGCGCTGCTGGCAGCGGCCGGCGGCTGGCTGGCGCGGCGCTTCCAATGCCCGGCGTGCTGGACGGTGCAGCAACTGTGCGGCCGGCTGCCCACCGCCGTGCAAGCCGAGCTGATCGACCCGTTGTGCGTGGCCGCGCTGAACACGCCGATGGCGCGGGCCAGTGCGGCCGTGTTCTTGCGGGTGCTGCGCGACGCCCTGTTTGGCGGCACCGGCGGCGCCGACCTGCTGCTGCCGCGCGCGCCGTTGTCGGCATTGCTGCCCGACCCGGCATGGCATTGGCTGGCCACCCACGGTGCGGCGCTGCACACCGGCCACCGCGTGGTCCATTTGCAGGCCGCCGACAACCGCTGGCTGCTCGATGGCGACGCTTTTGACCACGTGGTGCTGGCCTGCAGTGCCACCGAAGCCGCCCGCCTGGCCGCCCCGGTTGCCCCGGCTTGGGCCGGCGTGGCCAGCGCCTTGCGCTACGAACCTATTGCCACCGCCTGGCTGCGCGACGACCGGCTGCAGCATGCGCAGGCGATGGTGGCCCTGCCGCCGGGCCCGCAGGCGCCGGCACAGTTCGCCTTCAACCTGGGCAGGCTGCACCATGACCCGGCGTCGCGCGGCATCTGGACGTTCGTGGCCAGCAGCGCCGCACCGTGGCTGGATACCGGCCTGGCGGCCTGCGGGCAGGCCATGCTGGCACAGGCGCGGCAGGCCTTTCCCGGCAGTTTCAGCGGGCCGGATGGCCAGGTGCTGCTGCACACCGCCGCTGAGCGGCGCGCCACCTTTGCCTGCACGCCCGCGCTGGCACGCCCTGCGATGCAGATCGCCCCGGGCCTGCTGGCAGCGGGCGACCATGTGCAGGGGCCCTACCCCGCCACGCTGGAGGGAGCGGTGCGCAGCGGCTGGGCAGCAGCCGACGCCTGCATGGTGCGCCACCACGCCACGGGTTGACACATCCACGATGCACCGCAGGGTTTCGCCATGCAAAATGGGGCCAATCCCCAGGACATTCCATGACGACCCCAAAACCAGGGCAAACGCCCGCCATCCAGGTCATCGAACGCATGTTCTCGCTGCTGGATGCCCTGGCCGCGCACCAGGATCCGGTGTCACTGAAGCTGCTGAGCGAGCGCACCGGCCTGCACCCGTCCACGGCGCACCGCATCCTGAATGACCTGGCCATCGGCCGCTTCGTCGACCGGCCCGAGGCCGGTAGCTACCGCCTGGGCATGCGCCTGCTGGAACTGGGCAACCTGGTGAAGGCGCGGCTGGACGTGCGCGACGCGGCCATCGGCCCGATGCGTGAACTGCACAAGCTGACCCACCAGCCGGTGAATTTGTCAGTGCGCCACGGCGACGAGATCGTCTACATCGAGCGCACCTACAGTGAACGCTCGGGCATGCAGGTGGTGCGTGCCGTGGGCGGCCGGGCGCCGCTGCATCTGACCTCGGTGGGCAAGTTGTTCCTGGCCCATGACGACCCCCAGCGTGTGCGCACCTATGCGGCGCGCACCGGCTTGTCGGGCCACACCCGCAACAGCATCACCGATCTCGCCAGGCTCGAGCGTGAATTGGCCCAGGTACGCCAGAACAGCCTGGCAAGAGACGATGAAGAACTGGAACTGGGCGTGCGCTGTATGGCCGCCGGCATCCATGACGACCAGGGCCGGCTGGTGGCCGGCCTGTCGGTCTCGGCGCCAGCGGACCGGCTCGAAGAATCCTGGGCCGACCGGGTGCGGGCCACGGCCGCGCAGATCTCGCAGGCGCTGGGCCACCGCAGCAGTTGACCACCAACCCTGAGCGCAGCAGTTGCGCGCACGACGCCTGCGGGACCAGCAGACGGCCCAGCTGTCAGCCCTGCCGGACCACCGGCACCGCCACAGGCAGCGCCACCGATCCCAGCCACTTGCGAATGCGCTCGGCATCGCCAATGCGAGAGTACTTGCCGGTGGAATCGAGCAGCACCATGATCAGCTTGCGACCGGCCAGATGCGCCTGCATCACCACACACCGGCCAGCCTCGACGATGTAGCCGGTCTTCTGCAGGCCGATGTCCCAGGTCGGGTTTCTGACCAGACCATTCGTGTTGTGGAACTGCAGCTGACGATGGCCGACGT
>JBBRJU010000318.1:0-4111 GCA_038218895.1 Burkholderiales bacterium | reverse complement strand
AAGCCGTGTTCCAGGCCTACTGGACCCACGACCAGGACATCGCCCAGGACAGCGTGCTGGCTGCCATCGCCACCGCGCAGGGCATGGACGCTGCGGTGATGCTGGCCGCGATCACCACGCCCGAGGTCAAGGCGCAGCTCAAGGCCAACACCGACGAGGCCATCGCCCGCGGCAGCTTCGGCTCGCCCACCATCTTTGTCGGTGGTGACGACATGTATTTCGGCAACGACCGCCTGCCGCTGGTACGTGCGGCCGTGCTGCGGCAGCGCGCCATCACTGCAATGGCCGGGCCCGCGCAGGCTGGCCTGAACAAGCAGGGCTGAACCGCCGCGCCTGAACCCTGACGGGCGGGTTCACCGCCGATCCGCAGATCATCGCCAGCGGCGCCCTGCTGCTGTGGCTGTCCATGACGCTGGCGGCCCGTCGCAGCTTCAGCCTGGTGCTGGTCAATGCCTTGCGTTGCAGGCGATGCGCGCTGTCCGGTGCAGGCGGGTGCGCTGTCGTTTGCACTGGTGATGGCGGGCGGCAGCAGGCTGTCGGGGGCGCACCTGGGCTGCGGCTTGGCGGGCGTCTGCAGTGCCTGCGGCAAACCCAAGCGAAATCAAACGAACGTCGACTAGGGAAAACGACAGCTGAATTCGCGCTCAAGCGAACAAAAATGATCAGCATTGGTGCTTGAAACGCGCAGTTACCAGGTGCAGAACCGGTGCCTGGTGCTGCAGGTGGCGGCGGTACTCGCATCCGCCACCAGCCGCTAACAGCGCTTCTGACACCGCCACCCTGCTGGCCAGCCCCCACCACCCGAAGCCCAAGGACCCACCCATGCCTGACCTGACAACCCGCGCCACCCTGAAAATCGGCGCCCTGGTGGCCGCACTGGCCCTGTGCGGCCCGGCGGCCGCTGCCGATGTCGAGCTGTTGCCCAACGGCCTGATGTTGCCCACCACCAAGGAACAGACCAAGCCCAACGAGTTCAAGAAGGCCGGGCCCTGGCGCATCGGCGTGTCCTTCGGCGGCGTCGGCAACACCTGGATCGTGCAGATGATCCAGGAGATGAAGTACGCCGCCGCCCAGCGCAAGGAGATCACCGAGTTCATCTTCGTCGAGGCCAACTGGCAGGCTGCCAAGCAGGTGGCCGACGTGGAAGACCTGCTGACCAAGAAGGTCGACGCGATCATCATCGGCCCGATCTCGGCGGCCATCGGCGCGCCGCTGGCCGCCAAGGCTGCCAAGACCGGCATTCCGGTGGTGGTGTTCGGCGCCTTCGGCAAGGCCATGCAATCCACCGTGGAGATCGGCGCCGGCGGTGAGCTCTTCGGCCAGCAGGGTGGTGACTACCTGCGCAAGGAGTTGAAAGGCAAGGGCAATGTCTGGGCCTTCCGCGGCGTCGCCGGCGTGGACGAGGAAACCCTGCGCTACAACGGCTTTCGCAAGGCGCTGGCGGGCTCGGACATCAAGATCACGCAAGAGGTCTTCGGTGACTGGGGTTATGCCAAGGGCAAGCAGCTGTGCGAGAACCTGGTGTTGTCGGGCAACCAGGTCGATGGCATCTGGTTCTCGGGTGCCGAGATGACGCGCGCCTGCCTGGACGTGTTCAAGGAAAGCGGCAAGCCGCTGGTGCCCATGACCGGTGAAGGCAACAACGGCTTCCTGCGCGCCTGGAAGGCCACCGGCGTGAAGAGCATCGCGCCGCAGTTCACCCCCGGCCTGGGTGCGGCTGTGGTGCGTGCTTCGGTGGCGCTGCTCGAAGGCAAGCCGATGTACCGCGCCTATTTCTCGTCACCGCCGGCCATTGCCCAGGCCGACCTCGACAAGTTCTTCCGCCCCGACCTGAACGATGCCTACTGGCTGCCGTCGACCTTGCCGGAGGCCACGCTGAAGGCCACCTTCAAGCGCTGATTTCCGGCCTGGCCGCGCTGCCGCTGCAATCGCCCATGCTGTCTGATTCCTCAGCCGCTGCGGCGGCTGGTGCCGCCGTGCCACCGCTGGTTGCGGTGCGCGGCATCGGCAAGACTTTCGGCCACACCCGCGCGCTGCATGGCGTCAGCCTGCAGGGGTATGCGGGGTCGGTGCATGCCATCACCGGCGAAAACGGCGCCGGCAAGTCCACGCTGATGAAGCTGCTGGCGGGTGTGTACCAGCCCGATGCCGGTACGCTGCTGATCCGCGGCCAGCCAGTGCAGCTGCACAGCCCGGCTGCGGCGCGGGTGGCCGGCATCTCCACCGTGTTCCAGGAGCTGACGGTGCTGCCCAACCTGACCGTGGCCGAGAACCTGATGCTGGGCCGCGAGCCCAGCAGCGGCGGCTGGCTGCAGCGCGCCACCATGCTGGCCGAGGCACGCGCGGTGCTGGCGCGCATCGGCCTGCGCCTGGATGCCGATCGCCCCTGCGGCAGCCTCAGCGTGGGCGAGCAGCAACTCGTCGAGATCGCCAAGGGTGTGTCCACCGATGCGTCGGTGTTCATCTTCGACGAACCCACCGCGCCGCTGAACCGCGCCGAGGTGGACAAGCTCGAGGCGCTGATCCATGCGCTGAAGGCCCAGGGCAAGCTGGTGTTCTACATCAGCCACCGGCTCGACGAGATCTTCCGCCTGTGCGACACGGTGACCGTGCTCAAGGACGGCCAGCATGTGGTGACCGAGCCGACCGCTGCGCTGACGCACGACCGCCTGATCACGCTGATGGTGGGCCGGCCGCTGCAGGCGCTGTTTCCGCCGCGCGCGGCAGTGCCGGCCAGCCAGGGCGGCGCCATGGCGCTGCAGGTGCGCAGCCTCACACCGGTGGCCGGTGGCCGCAGCGCCAGCCTGGTGCTGCGCCGTGGCGAGATCGTCGGCATGGGCGGGCTGGAGGGCCAGGGCCAGCGGGAGATCATGCGGGCGCTGGCAGGCGTGCTGCGCCCGCAGGCCTGCGACATCCTGCGCCAGGGCCCGGGCGATGCCAGCGGCGCGGGCCGGCCATTCGACCCGCGTGCTGGCGTGGTGCATGTGGTACAGCAGGGCATCGGGCTGATCCCCGAGGACCGCAAGCTCGAAGGCCTGTACCTGGATCTGCCGATCGCCGACAACATGTGGCTGGGTGCGCTGCGCGGGCTGGGCCTGGTGCGCACGGCCCCGCGTGCGCGCAGCCTGGTCACCCGCATCGCCGAGCGGCTGCAATTGCGGGCCAGCAGCCTGGCCCAGGACGCGGGTGAACTCTCCGGTGGCAACCAGCAGAAGGTGATGATCGGCCGCTGGCTCGCCGCTGGTGTCGACACCCTGCTGATCGAGCAGCCCACCCGCGGCGTGGACGTCGGCGCCAAGGCCGAGATCTATGGCCTGCTGCGCGAATTTGTGCAGCAGGGCGGCGCGGTGCTGGCCCTGTCGTCGGACTTGCTGGAACTGATCGGCCTGTGCGACCGCATCCTGATGGTGCGCGATGGCGCCATCGTCGGTGACGTACCTGCCGACACCGCCACCGAAGAAAGCTTGCTGGCGCTGGCACTGTCCGAGGTGGCGGCATGAGGCGCCCTGTGGCAACGCCCTGGCGCGGGCCGAGCGCCGGGCCGCTCCCAAGCCGGGCCGCAGGCCCCAGGGTGCACCCATGAGTGCGTCCCGTTCGGGCATCAGCCGCTACACCATCGGCCTGCCGCTGCTGCTCTTCGCCATCCTGGCGGTGGGTGCCGACAACTTCCTGGCGCCGCAGAACCTCGCCAACATCAGCGGCCAGATCACCGCGCTGTTGATCGTCACGCTGGGCCAGCTGGTGGTCGCGCTGATCGCCGGCATCGATTTGTCGGTGGGCTCGGTGGTCAGCCTGGCCGGCTGCCTGGTGGCCACCCAGGCCGACCCGGCCTGGGGCATCGGCCTGGCCTTGCTGATGGGCCTGGTGGTGGGCGTGGTCAACGGGCTGGGTGTGGCGGTGGCAGGCATCCACCCGTTGATCATGACGCTCAGCACCATGACCTTTCTGCAGGGCCTGGCCTACCTGGTGCTGCCGATTCCCGGCGGCCAGGTGGCGCCCTGGCTCCGGCAGCTGGCCAACGGCACGGTCTTCGGCCTGCCGCAGGCCTTGCTGTGGTGTGCACTCTGCTGTGCGGCGGTGGCCTTGCTGCTGCACCGCACCCGGCTGGGCC
>JBBRJU010000317.1:0-4111 GCA_038218895.1 Burkholderiales bacterium | reverse complement strand
GCCAGCAGCTGTTGCACGCCTCGCAGCGTGTTCTTGCCGCTGGCCACGCACTGCAGGATGGCCTCGGTGCCAGGTGCGTGGTGGTCGAGCAGTTCGCCCAGCGCCTTGTCCGTGGCCTTGCCGCCAGACAGCACCAGGTCGATGAAGATGGTGGCCATGCCCAGCTCGTCGATCAGGCGACCGCGCAGGCTGGGCGGTGCCACTGGCTTGGGGTTGGCGTCAACGTTGTTCTCCAGCAGGCGGATGATGGTGTCCACGCGCTTGTTGCCAGTCTTGGGCACCTGGTCGACCGGCAGGTTGTTGTAGGCGTCGACCAGCATGCCTTGGGCGTCCAGCGCGTCCAGTTCCTTGTCGGTGAGATGGGTGTCTTCTTGCCAAGTCCGCAACATCTCGGGGTCGGGGTCCGCCTTCTTGTACTTGCTTGCCAGCTTGGCCGACAGCCGCTGCACCACCGCCAGCGCGCCAGCCACCGGTGCAGCCAGCGCCGCCACCGCAGCCACCGCCACCGCCGCCATTGCCGGTGCGGCAGGCCGCACCGCATGCTGCAGCGCGCGCTGGCCCATCACATCGGCCTCATGCTCCAGCGCCGCATCGTCATTGGCCGGCAACGCTGCGCGCAGCTGCAGCGTGGGCTTCACCCGGCCCTGCATCTGCTGCACCACATGCCAAGCCTCATGGGGCAGATGCTGCTGCTGACCCGGACCGAGATGGATGTTGGTGCCCTGCGCAAATGCGAGCGCGCCCAGGCGGGCAGGCTCGGACGAATCGGCAAGCACCCGCACGGCATACAGGCGCAGCCCCGACAAGGCCTCGACGCCCTGGCGCAACGGCGCCGGCAGCGCCGTGCCGCCACTGCGTGGCGCAGCAGCCTGGCGGCGCAGGTTGGTGCCGGTCGGGCCGGCAGTGCGGGTACGGGACGACGGCGCGGCCATGGTCTTCATCGCTGGGCTCCCTGGGCGGGGCGGCCCCGGTGGCCGCATGCACACGCCAGATGCTAGCGCGGCGCGAAACGTGGCGGGCGCTTGGCCAGGAAGGCAGCCACGCCTTCGGCGAACTCGGGCTTGTCGATCAGTACCCGCTGGCGCTCGGCCTCGTAGGCCAGCTGGTCGGCCAGGCTGCTGGTGGCAGCGGCGTCGTAAGCGCGGCGGGTCTCCAATGCGGCATGGGAAGGCAGTGCGGCCAGCTGGCGCGCAATGGCCAGCGCGCGCGGCATCAGCTGGTCGTCGTCGACGCAATCCCACACCAGGCCCCAGGCCGCTGCCTTGTCGGCCGGCAGCCGGTCGCCCAGCAGGGTCAGCGCGGTGGCCCGGCCGCTGCCCAGCAGGCGCTGGTAAAACCAGGTGCTGCCCACATCGGGCACGATGCCCAGCTTGACCATGAACGGCAGGTAGAAGTAGGCCGAGCGTGCGGCCAGCACCACGTCGCCCGCCAGCGCCAGGCCCAGGCCGCCACCGGCTGCCACGCCGTTGATGGCACAGACCACCGGCATCGGCAGCGCACGCAGGTCGAGCACCAGGCGGTTGGTCACCGCATGCATGGTGTCGGCGGCGCGTTGGCCGGGGCTGCGGCCCTGCGGGTCAGGTGCCGAGATGCCGCCGGCCAGGTCAGCGCCGGAGCAGAAGGCCCGCCCTGCACCGGTGAGCACCAGGGCACGCACGCTGGTGTCGGCAGCCAGATCGGCCAGCGCACGCAGCAGGCTGGCCTGCAGCGTGGCGCTGATCGGGTTCAGCCGCGCCGGGTTGTCCAGCGTCAGGATGGCGATGTCGCCATCCCGGGCGAGTTGCAGTTCTGCGTAGGTGTGGGTCATGGGGTGTGGGTCATGGTGTGCCTGCAACTTGATCTGGCTGGTGGCGCTGGTAGGTGTCGTAGCCGGGCTGGTCGACCGCCAGCTTGGCCAGTGTGCTGGCCCACAGGTGGTCGGCCAGGCCGGGGTGGCTGCTGTCGATCGTGCCATCGGCCAGGCGGCTGGCCAGGCGGCGGTTCAGCGCCGCCAGGTCGGCTTCTTCGGGCCGGCCCAGCAGCACTTGCAGGCGGTGGCGCTCGGCCGCATCGGCCGCCGGGGCCAGCACCGTCTGGCGTGCCACGGTGTCGGCCATGTTGGCCGCCACACGTGCCTGGTAGGCCAGCGCGTTGTCGCCCTGGCGGCCCAGGGCGGGGCCGGCATCTTCCCGCAGGAAGCGCGAGACGGCGGCCAGCAGTTGTTCGGGGGTGGGCAGGTCGTGCATGTCAGTTCACCGGTGGGCGGGGCAGCAGCAGGTCCAGCAGATCGATCTCGGCCTCGGACGCGCGGCGCCCGATGGCGGCCTTTTCCATCACCGGCTCGGCACCACTGAGCCAGGCCTGGCCCATGCTTTCGCAGATCACGCCCCAGCGCAGGCTGCCCAGCACCTGCCACCAGTGCACACGGGCTTCGTCGACCGTGCCGCCGGCGCTGCGGTAGCCGTCGAACAGTTGCGCCCAGTGGCCGAAGCCGCCCACCGGCCGCTGGTGGCGGCCGAAGCGCCAGCTGTTGATGCCCAGCCAGCCCAGGTCGGCCATCGGGTCACCCAGGTGGGCCAGTTCCCAGTCGAGCACGCCGACCAGCTGGCCGCCTTCGGCCTCCAGGTCGACCATCAGGTTGCCGTTGCGGAAATCGCCATGCACCAGCGCGGGCACCACGTCGGCCGGGGCATGCTCGGCCAGCCAGCGCAGCGCCAGCTGGAACACCGGCCGTGCGGTGCCGTGGCGGGCATGCCAGTCGGCCAGGTGCTGCACCTCGGCGCGCGGCTGCGTCTGGCGCAGGGCCGGGCCATCGGCCATGTCGACCGCATGGATGCGCGCCAGCGCAGCACCGCATTGCCAGGCCAGCGCCGGGCGGTGGGCCGCAGCCACGCGCCGGCCCAGGGTTTCGCCGCGCAGCCGGCGCATCACGAAGCCGTCGCCCAGCTGGTGGTGCGGTTGCAGCAACGCCACCACTGCCGGCACCGGCACACCCACCGCAGCAGCGCGGCGGATCAGTTCAGCCTCGGCCGCCAGGCCGGCATTGCCGCTGCCGCGCAATTCGGCCCCGGGCGGCGCGCGGCGCAAGATCAGCGCCAGCACCTGGCCATCAATCACGGCCTCGAAGGCCCAGGTCTCCTGGCTGGCACCGCCCGACAGGCGGCTGACCTGGCCGACCGTGACAGGCGAACCACCCGGCGTGGCCAGCACCGCCGCCAGGGCGGTGGCCAGGGTGTTGGCTGCGCTGCTCATCGCCGCAACGTCATGGCCGGACCCTCATGGCCGACACGTCAGGCCGGACCAACATGGCTGGCGCGTCATGGCTGGAAAGGGCTGCCGGCCAACGGCTGCAGCGCCGCCGCGCCGGGCAGCACGCCGTGTTCTGCCACCAAGAACAGCGGCGAGGCCGACAAGTCGATGAAGCGGTGCTCGTCGGCCAGCAGTTCGGCGGCCGCCGCACGGGCTGCGTCGCCGCGCGCGGCGGCGCGGTCGTCCAGGCTGTCCCACCACAGCTCGGCCACACCGTCGAAAGCCGGTGGCGCGCCGCGTGCGGCCGCCAGGCTGGCCGCGACCGCGTCGTCCACCGTGTGGCATTGCACATAGCGGCGCAGCCGCATCACCGGGGCATGGCGTGCCACCAGCGGCGCATGCCGATCACGCCAATGGGCCTGGAAGGCCGCACGGTCCAGCCCCGGCAGCCGGCGCAGGCAGAACATCAGCTTGATCACGCGCGCACGCCAACGGCGGGCGTGGAACCGGCTTTGCCAGGCTGCTGAAGGCGCCAACCTGCCGGGGCAGCGCGGCAGGCGCTGCGGGCTGGGTCGATCACAGGCGTTCGATGATGGTGACGTTGGCGAGACCACCACCCTCGCACATGGTCTGCAGGCCGTAGCGCTTGCCGCGGGCGTGCAGCGCATGCACCAGGGTGGTCATCAGCTTGGCGCCGCTGCCGCCCAGCGGGTGGCCCAAGGCGATGGCGCCACCGTTGATGTTCAAGCGTGCCGGGTCGGCGCCGGTGTCCTTCAGCCACGCCACCGGCACGCTGGCAAAAGCCTCGTTCACCTCGAACAGGTCAATGTCGTCGATCGACATGCCGGCGCGCTGGAGCGCGCGATGCGTCGCGGGCAGCGGC
>JBBRJU010000316.1:0-4118 GCA_038218895.1 Burkholderiales bacterium | reverse complement strand
GCCGTGGGTGATGCCGGCAACCCGATGCTGCCGGCGCTGGGCGACGACATCGACGTGCGCACCGACCTGCCGCGCTACCGTGTCTGGCGCCACGGCGAGATGGTGGATGAGCCCACCGATCTGCGTGCGCTGTGGCGCGATGACCTGGTGCCGTTCGTGATCGGCTGCTCTTTCTCGTTCGAATGGGCACTGCTCGCCGACGGGCTGCCACTGCGGCACGTGGCGCAGGGTCGGAATGTCGCGATGTACCGCACCAACATCGCGACTGCAGCGGCAGGCCGCTTCCACGGCCCGCTGGTGGTGAGCATGCGCCCGATGAAGGCCGCGCACGCCATCCGTGCCGTGCAGATCACGGCGCGCTTCCCGGCGGTGCATGGCGCGCCGGTGCACCTGGGCGATCCCGCCCTCATCGGCATCTGCGATCTGTCCCGGCCTGACTACGGCGATGCGGTGGCGCTGCTGCCCGATGAGCTGCCGGTGTTCTGGGCCTGTGGCGTGACGCCGCAGGCCGCGATCGCTGCCGCCAGGCCCGATTTCTGCATCACGCACGCACCCGGGTCCATGTTGATCACCGACTGGCCCAATGCGCGTGTCGCGACACTTTGATTCCAAACCCCACCAACAACGCCTGAGAGAGAGCCGAATGAAGCGCACCCTGAGCTTGCTTGCCGCCACCGCCACCGCCCTGGCCGCCAACCACGCCGCCGCGCAGCCGCTGCCCAAGACGCAGTTGCAGGTGGTGGGCTCGATCTCCAGCCTCACGCAATACAAGGATTTCGAGGTGCCTTTCTGGACCAAGACCATCCCCGAGAAGTCAGGCGGCGCCATCACGGCCGAGATCAAGGGCTTCAATGAGATGGGCCTGAAAGGCCCGGAAGTGCTGCGCCTGATGGGCCAGGGCGTGATGCAGATTGGCGCCACCGACATCGCCTACCTGGCCGCAGACGACCCCGCCAACGAGATGATCGACATCGCCGGCCTGCTGCCCGATGTGGCCACCGCACGCCAGGTCACCGACGCGCTGCGCCCGTTCTACACCAAGCTGTACCTGGAGAAATTCGGCGTGCAGTTGCTGGGCTTCGGCACCTACCCGGCACAGGTGCTCTATTGCAACGGCGCCATCACCGGCCTGGCCGATGTGAAGGGCAAGAAGGTGCGTGCCGCCGGCCGCTCGCAGAGCGAGCTGATCCAGGCCCTGGGCGGCACGCCGGTCACGCTGGCCTTTGGCGAGGTGGTGCCGGCGCTGCAGAACAAGACGGTCGACTGCGCCATCACCGGCACGCTGTCGGGCAACGCCGCCAAATGGAACGAGGTCACCACCCACCTGCTGGCCATGCCGCTGTCGTGGGGCCAGATCGGCTACGCCGTCAATGCCAAGAGCTGGGCCGGCTTTGACCCGCGCGTGCGCAGCTTGATCGAGACCGAGATCAAGGGCCTGGAAAAGGCGGTGTGGGACGGTGCCGCCAACTTCACCCAGCAGGGCTATGAATGCAATGCCGGCACCGACAAGTGCACGCTGGGCACCAAGGGCAAGATGACGCTTGTGCAGCCCAGCGCCGCCGACCAGGCACTGCTCAAGAAGGTGCTGAACGACACCACCTTGCCCAAGTGGGCGGCGCGCTGCTCCGACGCCTGCGTGGCCGAATTCAACACCAACGTGGGCAAACTGGTCGGCGTGACCGCGAAGAAGTAAGCGGTGCGCGCCCTGCTCGACGCCGCGCTGCGCGTGGCGGACCGTGGCTCGCGTGGGGCCGCGCTGGCTGGCGGCTTGCTGATGCTGGCCAGCGCTGTGCTGGTGTCGGTCGATGTGGTGCTGCGCAAGCTGGCCAACGTCACGCTCGGCGGCGCCGACGAACTGTCTGGTTACGCGCTGGCCATCGGCTCCACCTGGTCGTTCGCGTTTGTGCTGCTCCACCGCGGCAACGTGCGCATCGACGCGCTCTACCAGTACCTGCCGCGGGCACTGGCGGCGCTGTGTGATCTGTTGTCGGTCACCGCGCTGCTGGTCTTCGTCAGCCTGGTGGCCTGGCATGGCTGGGGCGTGCTGGCGCAGTCGTGGCAGATCGGCGCGCGCTCCAACTCGGCGCTGGCGGTGCCGCTGGCCCTGCCGCAGGCCCTGTGGTGGCTGGGCTATGCCTGGTTCGTCGGCTGCGCCCTGCTTTTGCTGCTGCGCAGCCTGCTGGCGTTTGCCGCGGCCGATTGGCCGGCGGTGAGCCGCCTGATCGGTGCCCGTGGTGTGCAGGACGAAGCGGCTGAAGAACTGCAGAACGCGCTCGACTCGATGGTCAAGCGCACACCATGATCGCGACCGCACTCACCACCTTGCTGGCGCTGATGCTGCTGGCCATCCCTGTGGCCGCTGCCATGGGCGTGCTGGGCATGGTGCTCGCGCAGATGTACGCGTTCCTGCCGGTCAGCCGGGTGGCCGGCGAGATGGCCTGGACGTCCAGCAACGAGTTCCTGCTGGTCGCGCTGCCGCTCTTCATCCTGCTGGGTGAGTTGCTGCTGCGCTCCGGGCTGGCAGAGAAGATGTACGAAGCGCTGGCGCGCTGGTTGTCGTGGTTGCCGGGTGGCTTGATGCACTCCAACATCGCGGCCTGCGCACTGTTTGCTGCCACGTCGGGCTCCAGTGTGGCCACGGCGGCCACGGTGGGCACGGTCGCGCTGCCGCAGGCACAGCGCTTCGGCTACAACGAGCGCCTGTTCCTCGGCACACTGGCGGCCGGTGGCACGCTGGGCATCCTGATCCCGCCGTCGATCAACATGATCGTCTATGCGGTGCTCACCAACACCTCGGTACCCAAGCTCTACCTGGCCGGCATCATCCCTGGTGCGCTGCTGGCACTGGGCTTCATGGTGATCATCGCGCTGGCCTGCCTGTGGCGGCCGGCCTGGGGCGGGCAGCGCCTGGTGTCATCGCTGGCGGCCTGCATCGCGGGGCTGGTGCATCTGCTGCCGCCGCTGGGCATTTTTGTGGTGGTGGTGGGGTCCATCTACGCCGGCGTGGCCACACCCACCGAGGCGGCATCGCTGGGCGTCATGGCGGGTCTGGGCCTGGCAGCCTGGAACCGCACGCTTACCTGGGTGATGCTGCGCGAAGCGCTGCTGGGCACCATGAAGAGCACCGGCATGATCATGCTGATCATCGTGGCAGCCTACTTCCTGAACTTCGTCATGTCGGCCATCGGGCTGACCACCAAGCTCACCGATTCGGTGCAGGGCCTGGGCCTGTCGAAGTGGCAGATGCTGTTCGCGGTGGTGGTGTTCTACGTGATCCTGGGCTGCTTCATGGAAACCCTGTCGATGATGATCACCACCATCCCGGTGCTCGCGCCGGTGATGCAGGCCATGGGCTTCGACATGGTCTGGTTCGGCATCGTCGTCATCGTGCTGGTCGAGACCGCGCTGATCACGCCGCCGGTGGGCCTGAACCTGTTTGTCGTGCACAACCTGCGCAAGAAGGGGTCGATGAACGATGTGATGCTGGGCTCGCTGCCCTTCGTGGCAGCGATGTTCGTCTTGTTGCTGGCGCTGGCGGTGTTCCCAGGGCTGGCCTTGTGGTTGCCGGGAGTGTTCTCATGATGGGCGTTTTGAGATTTCAGGTCGAAGGCGACCGTGCCATCGAGGTCCAGCCCATGCGGCTGGTGGTCGCGGGCTGGACCGGTCGCGATGCAGCGGCCATCGAACACCACATCGATGAGCTGGCCGCCATCGGCGTGCCACGGCCGAGCACCGTGCCGCTGTACTACCGCATGGCGCGCAGCCTGCTCACCCAGGACGCTGCGCTCGAAATGCTGGGCAGCGCCCGCGCCGGCCCCGCCGCCCCGGTGCTGGTGCGCCAGGGCGGGCGCTGGTGGCTCACGGTGGGCTCTGACCACACCGACCGCGCCGTCGAGACCTATTCGGTGGCCGTCTCCAAGCAACTGTGCGCCAAGCCCGTGGCCAGCACGGCCTGGGCCTGGGACACGGTGGCGGCACGCGCCGATGCGCTGACGCTGCGGTCCGAGATCTTCGAGAACGGGCGCTGGGTCACCTACCAGGAGGGTCCGATGGCGCGCATCCGTCCGCTGCAGAGCCTGATCGACGGCCTGCCTGCCGACGTGCCGGTGGCCGACGTC
>JBBRJU010000315.1:0-4122 GCA_038218895.1 Burkholderiales bacterium | reverse complement strand
CGGTCGAGGTTGTTCATGAACACCCGCACGATCTCGCCGAAGCCCAGCGTGACGATGGCCAGGTAATCGCCGCGCAACTTCAGCGTGGGGGCACCCAGCAGCATGCCTGCCAGCCCGGCCAGCCCCGCCCCCAGCGGGATGACCAGCCAGATGGGGCTGTGCAGGCCGTCCGGGAAAGTGTTGCGGATGAACGCGAAGTTCTCGGCCAGGTGGGGCGACGCCAGCAGCCCGAACATGTAGGCGCCCACGGCGTAGAAGGCCACGTAGCCCAGATCCAGCAGGCCGGCATAGCCCACCACGATGTTCAGCCCCAGGGCCAGCAGCACGTAGAGCAGCGCAAAGTCGAGCATGCGCACCCAGAAGTTGCCGGCCGATTGCGCGACCAGCGGCAGGATCATCAGCGCCAGCGCGGCGATGAGAAAGACGATCAGCTTGTTCTTCATGGTCTTGTCTCCGGGCTCACGCTCTGTCGGCCACACGTTCACCCATCAGGCCCTGCGGGCGGATGGTGAGCACCAGGATCAGCACCAGGAAGGCGAAGATGTCGCTGTACTGGCTGCCCAGCACACCACCGGTGAGGGCGCCGATGTAGCCCGAGCCCAGCGCCTCGATCAGGCCCAGCAGCACCCCGCCCACCACCGCCCCAGCGAGGTTGCCGATGCCGCCGAACACCGCTGCGGTGAAGGCCTTCAACCCCGGCAGGAAGCCCATGGTGTGCTGCACCGTGCCGTAGTTGGCGGCATACATCACGCCGGCCAGTGCCGCCAGTGCGGCGCCGATGATGAAGGTGGCCGAGATCACATGGTCGGGCCGCACGCCCATCAGCGCGGCCACGCGCGGGTTCTCGGCAGTGGCGCGCATGGCCCGGCCCAGCTTGGTGCGGTTGACGAGGTACATCAGCCCCAGCAGGACCACCACCGTGGTGCCCAGGATCAGGATCTGGGTGAGGTTGATGACCGCGCCGCCGATGGCAATGGGGTCGTTCGGCAGCAGGATCGGGTAGGGCTTGGTGCTGGGCTGCCAGATGATCATGGCCAGCGTCTGCAGCAGCAGGCTCATGCCCATGGCGGTGATCAGCGGCGCCAGGCGCGGCGCATTGCGCAGCGGCCGGTAGGCGATTTTCTCGATCAGGTAGTTCAGCGCCGAGCACACCACCACCGCCGCCACCAGGCTGATCAGCAGCATCAGCCAGCCCGGCAGGCCGCTGTCGGCCAGCATGCGCAGCACCGTCCAGCTGGTGAGCGCGCCCACCATCAGCACCTCGCCATGGGCGAAGTTGATCAGGTTGATGATGCCGTACACCATGGTGTAACCCAGTGCCACCAGCGCATACATACTGCCGAGCACCAGACCGTTGATGATCTGTTGCAACAAGATATCCATGGCGGGGGGTCTCCGGTCCTGGGCCCGGTGGCACGCGCTGCCCGGGCGGCAGCGCCGGGGCACGGCCGGGCTGGTGTGTGGTGTCAGCCGCAAGAAGCCGGCCGATGCCGTGCCTGCGGGTCGGGCGACGGGTTGCGCGGCAGATCGAGCAGCTGGTCCGGCGCGATTGTAGGCAGGGGCCCGGCGCTGAAATGGCAGGAGAACCCCGGTATCCAAGCGCCGGATCAGCTGAACATGCAGCCCTGAAACGCAGCTTTTGCAGCCGCTGCCCGGGTTGACCCGGATCAGCCGGGCGGTGCCGCCGCGGTGTCGTCGGCGCCAGACCGGGCCTGCTGGTTCAGCCGCCGCAGCTCGGCCAGCCGTTCGCCGATGCGCAGCTCCAGCCCGCGTGGGACCGGCTGGTAGAAGACCCGGTCTGTCAGCCCGTCGGGCAGGTAGTGCACACCAGCGGCAAAGCCACCGGCCTCGTCATGCGCGTAGCGGTAGCCCGCGCCATGGCCCAGGCCCTGCATCAGCTTGGTGGGCGCATTGCGCAACTGCATCGGCACCAGGCGGGTGCTGTCTTGCTTGACCAGCGCACGCACCGCATTCCAGGCGGTGTAGACGGCGTTGCTCTTGGGCGCCACCGCCAGGTAGACCACCGCCTGCGCCAGCGCCAGTTCACCCTCGGGCGAGCCCAGGCGTTCATACACGTCGGCGGCCTGCAGCGCCAGCTGCTGGCCACGCGGGTCGGCCAGGCCGATGTCTTCACTGGCCATGCGGATGACGCGGCGTGCCACATAGCGCGCATCGGCCCCGCCGTCGAGCATGCGTGCCAGCCAGTACAGCGCGGCGTCGGGGTCGGAGCCACGCACGCTCTTGTGCAGCGCGCTGACCATGTCGTAGAACTGGTCGCCGCCCTTGTCGTAGCGGCGCAGCTGCTCACCCAGCGTCAGCTCCAGCCGGGCCTCGTCGATCTGGGCGGGCCGGTTGCTGCCATCAGCTGTGCCACCACCTGCGCCAGCATCCGGGGCATCGCCCGGGCCGCCCCCCAGGCCATCGATCAGTGCCTGGTAACTGTTGAGCAGCCGGCGTGCGTCACCGTCGGCATGGCCGATCAGGCGCTGGCGGGCGGCGTCGGTCAGCGGCGGTGCCGCCAGCGCGGCCTGGGCGCGCAGGATCAGCGCGGCCAGGTCGGCATCGTCCAGCGCCTTCAGCACATGCACCGTGGCACGGCTGAGCAAGGCCGAGTTCACCTCGAAACTGGGGTTCTCGGTGGTGGCGCCGATGAAGGTGAACAGGCCCGATTCAACATGCGGCAAGAACGCATCTTGCTGGGCCTTGTTGAAGCGGTGCACCTCGTCGACGAAGACGATGGTGGGCTGGCCGTTGGCCGCCAGCGCGGCGCGCGCCAAGTCGACCGCCTCGCGGATGTCCTTGACCCCCGCCAGCACGGCGCTGAGAACCACGAACCGTGAACGCACTGCGGTGGCAACCAGCCGCGCCAGCGTGGTCTTGCCCACGCCGGGCGGACCCCACAGGATCATCGAGCGGATGCGGCCGGATTCAAACGCCACCCGCAGCGGCTTGCCCGGCCCCAGCAAATGGGCCTGGCCGATCACATCGGCCAGGGTCTGCGGGCGCAGGCGCTCAGCCAGTGGCGCCTGGGCGAGCGGGGGCACGGCAGGCACCGAACCATCGGGCGGGGCAAACAGCGAATCCTGCAGCGGGTTCATGCCACGGCATTGTCGACAAGAAGGCTTGGATGCGGGCCGGCCCGGCGTCAGGGCCCGATCACGTCCACACCCGGCGGCGGCACGAAGCGGAAGCGCTCGGCCGGCAGCGGCAGGCCCTGCTGCACCGCGCTGAACAGCAGTTGCGAGCGCTGGCCAAAGGCGTCGACGATCTCGAGGGCCGCCAATTCTTGGCCGCGGAAGCCCACCCGCAGCTGCACCACGCCGCCGTCCTTGGTGCGCGGCGTGGCCAGCACCCAGTCCAGCCCGTCTCTGGATGGCTGGGCCGCCAGCTCGAAATCCTTGTCCAGGTCGCCACCGGCCAGCAGCGCCGCCGGCGTGCCGCCCAGGGCCTGGTCGAGCAGGCGCACGCTGACCTGGTTCAGGTCGATGTCATGCAGCCACACCTTGGCACCGTCGCTGACGATCAGCTGCTCGAACGGCTTGTTGTAGGCAAAACGGAAGCGGTTGGGCCGGCTGAACTCGAAGCTGCCCGACGATGTCTTCTTCTTCACACCGTCGGGCGAGGTGACGGTCTGGGTGAAGTTGGCGCGGCCGGTCTTCACGTCGCGGGTGAATGCCCGCAGTGCGTCGACAGCGTCGGCCCTTGCGGCTGGCGTGGCCAGGCCGAGGCCCAGGGCCAGGGCCAATGCCATCAGTACGGCTGCCAGCGGGCGGGTGCGGCGGGCAGCGCTCATTCGTCGCGCCGCGGCACCAGCAGGTCGCGGTTGCCGCTGGGTGACAGGGCCGAGACCAGGCCGCTCTTTTCCATCTGCTCGAGCAGGCGGGCGGCGCGGTTGTAGCCGATGCGCAAGTGGCGTTGCACCAGCGAGATGCTGGCCTTCTTGTTCTGCAGCACGATGGCCACCGCCTGGTCGTACATCGGGTCGCTTTCGGCGTCGCCGCCACCCGCGCCACCACCGCCAAGCGCGTCGCCCTCGCTGTCGAGCGTGCCCCCTTCGAGAATGCCTTCGATGTAGTTGGGCGGGCCCTGGCTCTTGATGTATTGCACCACCCGGTGCACTTC
>JBBRJU010000314.1:0-4135 GCA_038218895.1 Burkholderiales bacterium | reverse complement strand
GTCTGGCACATGCTGGTGCAGATGCCGCTGCTGCTGCTTGCCGGTTGGTGGGCGATGGCCGGCTGGCCCCCCGGCTTCGGCCAGCGCATCAACCGCTACGGCCTCACCGGCTTCATGCTGGCGCAGTGCATCACCGCCTACTGGATGGTGCCGGCGTTGATCGACCGCGCCGTGGTGCTGCCGGCGGCCGACGCCGCCAAGCTGGCCACGCTGTGGCTGGCCGGTGCGGCCTTGCGCCAGGGCTACCGTGCCGCGCCGCCGGCGGTGCAGCTGTTTTTTGTGGGTTACGCGCTGCCGATGATGGCCTGGCTGGGCCTGTACCTGGCCACGACCGACCTGCGGCTGTGCAATGCCTACAGCCTGGACAGCCAGCTGCGCGCCGGCTGGGGCCTGCTGGCGCTGGCCTGCGCGCTGGGCCTGCTGTGGGCCGCGAGCGCGTGGCAGCAGTGGCTGCGGCCTGTCGTGCCCGCTTCCGCGCCTGCCTCTGCAACGGCGGCATCTGCACGGATCACGGCTGTGCTGACCGAAAAGTAGCCGCAACAGCCGCAGCGAACGCACCGTTTTTTCATCGCCGGTCGACAGCCCGCACCGTGCCTGCAGCTGGTGCGCGGGACGGGAATCGAACCCGTACGCCTTGCGGCTGCGGGTTTTAAGCCCGCTACGTCTACCTGTTCCGTCACCCGCGCCCGGATGTGTGCTGCGCGCAGTCTAGGGCAGGGCCGGCGCTGCGGCCGGCAGGCGGTGCGGCGCTGGCCCAGGCCGGTGCATCACTGCGAAACGCGGAACAGCGCAGACGCCTCGCCAGCGATCGTGGCGATGTTGCCGCTGGCATGGATGCTGATGTCCAACGACGCCAGCGCGGTGATGCCCGGGTCGCTGAGGCCGGTGCAGCCGTGGGTGTCGACGCTGACCGTCAGCACCTTGAGCGCCTGGGTGCCGGCGTTGTCGCTGTAGGTGCCGTATTCCACGCCCGGGCCGTCGCAGACTGTGGCCGGAGTGGTGTCGCCCAACGGGTCGCGCATGGTGCAACGGCCGTCCTTCCAGAACACGACGGTCTGGGTCTTGGGCGCGGTGGCGGACCCCACTGCCCACACGCCGACCAGGCCACCGGGCTCGTTCTCGGCCTTGGCCAGGGTGGTGGAGCGATCGGTCACGCGACTGGCCGGCGCTTCGCGGCAGGTCAATTGCCCGGCCAGGATGGCGATGCGCTCGCAGGGCGACAGGTGCGACAGGCCCCAGGTGCCATTGGTGTCGATTTCCATCGTGGTGGTGATCTCGAAGCCCCCCGCATCCACTGCGCTGGCCCGCACGCTGCCGTACGCCAGGCCATTGGGGCCGCCGTCCTCGGCCGCGCCGAACTGGACATTCAACTGCGTGCCGTCGCCCCCGAAACGCTGCAACCCCACCACGGTTGCGGCGTCGTATTGGCCCACCCACACCTGGCTGGCCAGCAACTGGGTGGCCTGGCCCAGAAAGTGCGCGTTGGCCGCCGTGCCGCTGGTGATGGCGCGGCGGATGCCGCCGGCGGCCATGGCAGCGGCCAGTGCCGTGTTGCCGGCAGCTGAAAAGCCGGCCGGGGCCTGCGCCAGGTCCACCCCGGCGGTGACGCCGGCAGCCGTGGCTGGGCGGATGGTGATGCCGTTGCCGGCCATGCCGTCCTGGTCCAGCGACTGCAGCAGCACCAGCAGGTTGCGCAGCTTGGTGTTGCCGGCGGCCAGCGCGATCGGCGTCAGCAGGGCAGCAGCCGGCACGGCGCCCAGCATCAGCCCGCCCAGCGTGACGCTGACGCTGTCGCCTGGGTTGCAGCGGAACCGGCCTTGCGCATCGGTGGTGCCGGCGGCGCCCGACGGGCTGGCGCTATAGGCCACGCCCTGCACTGCGGCGTCGGTCAGTACGCCGGTGGCGCTGCCCACCACGGCAGGTGGCGCGGTGGTCGGTGCGTTGTCGTTGTCGCCGTCGCCGTCGCCGTCGCCGTCGCTGCCGCCGCCACAGGCGCCCGGCAGCAGGCTGATGCCCAGGGCCCAGGGGGTGGCGCGGTGGCGGCGAAAGGGTGTGGGGTGCATGCTGCGGTGTCCTTCAGGTGGGGTTGCGGGTGGTGAGCCCGCAGTGGCGGGGCAGCACCAGACCATACGGAGACCGGCAGTTGCCGGCCATCGGCCAGATGGCCGATGCCGCCACACCTGCGCTGTCCGCCATCTGGCGGATGACAGTGGCTCAGCGCAACCGCGTGGGGCGCGGCGTCGTTGGCCCGCCAGCCGTGGTGGCCGGTACGGGCAAGACCAGGGCCAGGGCCTGGGCGGGCGTGTGGCCGCCCAGCCAGCGCTGTGCGGCCTGCTGCAGCGCGGTCGGCTCGGCGGTGCTGAACAGGCGCAGCCCACCCGGCCCGGTGCCCGCTGGATCGCCCAGCAGGCTGGCCACACGCCGCGCCACCGCGTCGGCGGTGTCGACCAGCGTGATGCCCGGGCCCAGCCGCTGGCGCAGCGCGTCGGCCACCAGCGGGTAGTGGGTGCAGCCCAGCACCACCGTGTCAGCCTGCAACTGCTGCAGTGCGCTGGCAATGCGGTCGAGCTGGGCCGCCAGCGGCGCCGGGTCGTCACCTGCTGCCTCGATGGCATCGGCCAGGCCGGGGCAGGGCAGACGCAGCACCCGGGTGCTTTCGGCGTGCGAGTCCACCAGTTGCTGCACCCGCGCACTGCGCAGGGTGCCGGTGGTGGCCAGCACGGCCACCCGGCGGTTGCGGCTGGCGGCCACGGCAGGCTTGACGCCCGGCTCCACACCCACGAACAGTTGCTCCGGCCAGCGCGCGCGCAGCGCCGCAATGGCCTGCGTGGTGCCGGTGTTGCAAGCCACCAGCACCAGGCTGGCACCATCGTCGATCAGCCAGCCGGCCAGCTGCAGGCAGCGGGCCCTGACCCAGGCGATCGGCCGGTCGCCCCAGGGCGTGTAGCGACTGTCGGCGATGTAGGTCAGTGCAGCGCCCGGCAGCCGGCGCTGCACCGCGCGCAGCACCGACAGGCCGCCAATGCCGGAGTCGAAGATGCCGATGTGCGGCGCTGTGGTGGGTGCCATGGGCTGCGCAGTCTAGTGGGCGGGTGGCGCGGGCTGGCCGCGCCATGCCGCAGCCGGACGCGTTACCTGGCTGCTAGCAACGCCGGCATGTCGCTTGGGTGACTCTGGCGACGGCTTCCGGGCTCGGGCCGGGCAGACGGCGGGAATACGCTGTTGACGCATGCCGACCGCCGCGTTTAACCTCGATTTTTGAAGAGCATCCACCCGCCAGGAGCGTGCTGCATGGGCCCGATGATTGCGAGAAGGTTGCTGGTCTCGATGCCTGCGCTGGTCGGGGTGCTGTTCCTGTGCTTCTGCCTGCTGCAGGTGGTGCCCACCGACCCTGCGCTGATCATCGCCGGCGCCGACGCCAGCCCCGATGTGGTGGCCGGCATCCGTGCCGACCTGGGACTGGACCGGCCACTGCTGGTGCAGTTCTTCGAGTACATCCTGCGGGTGGCACAGGGCGACCTGGGGCGCTCCATCATCAGCAACAAGTCGGTGATGGAAGAGCTGCAGGCCACCGTGGGCCCCACCGCCGAACTGATGATCGGCGCAATGGTGCTGGCGGTGCCGCTGGGCCTGCTGCTGGGCACGCTGGCGGCCGTGCGGCGCGGCACGCTGGTCGACCGCGCCATCGTCGCGCTGTCGGTGGCCGGCGTGTCGATGCCGGTGTTCTTCGTCGGCCTGATCCTGATGCAGTACGTGGGCTACCACTGGAACCTGCTGCCCTTCACAGGCCGCACCGGCCCGGTGTGGGACGGCGGGCTGCCGAGCCTGATCCTGCCGTCGCTGACCCTGGGCAGCGTGCTGATCGGGCCGATCGCACGCATCACCCGCACAGCGGTGCTGGAGGTGCTGGGCGCCGACTTCGTGCGCACTGCCCGCGCCAAGGGCCTGCGTGAACGGGCGGTCGTGGTGCACCACGCGCTGCGCAATGCGCTGATCCCGGTGGTCACGTTGGTGGGCCTGCAGGCGGCGTTCCTGCTGGGCGGCGCGGTGGTCACTGAAACCATGTTCAGCTGGCCCGGGGTTGGCCGCCTGGCGGTCGGCGCCATCGTCAGCAGCGACTTCCCCACGGCGCAGG
>JBBRJU010000313.1:0-4136 GCA_038218895.1 Burkholderiales bacterium | reverse complement strand
CGATGTGTTCATGGTCTGGGCGAAAGACGACGGCGGCCAGATCCGCGGCTTCATCCTGAACAAGGGCGCCAAGGGCCTGAGCGCGCCGGCCATCCACAGCAAGGTGGGTTTGCGTGCCTCGATCACCGGCGAGATCGTGATGGACAACGTGTTTTGCTCCGAAGAAGACGCGCTCCCCGATGTGCGCGGCCTGAAAGGGCCCTTCACCTGCCTGAACAGCGCCCGCTACGGCATCGCCTGGGGCGTGATGGGCGCGGCCGAAGACTGCTTTCAGCGCGCCCGCCAGTATGTGATGGACCGCCAGCAGTTCGGCCGCCCGCTGGCCGCCAACCAGCTGATCCAGAAAAAGCTGGCCGACATGCAGACCGAGATCGCGCTGGGCCTGCAGGGCGTGCTGCAGCTGGGCCGCATGAAGGACGCCGGCACCGCCAGCGTGGAAGTGACCTCGCTGCTCAAGCGCAACAACTGCGGCAAGGCGCTGGACATTGCCCGCATGGCGCGCGACATGCTGGGTGGCAACGGCATCAGCGATGAATATGGCGTGGTGCGCCACATGGTGAACCTGGAGGTGGTGAACACCTACGAGGGCACGCATGATGTGCACGCCTTGATCCTGGGTCGCGCCATCACCGGCATCGCCGCCTTCGCCAACTGACATGGCCGGGCTGTCACTGCTGCAGGGCGTGCGCGTCCTCGACCTGTCCCGTGTGCTGGCGGGCCCCTGGTCAAGCCAGATCCTGGCCGACTACGGCGCCGATGTGATCAAGGTCGAACGCCCCGGCGGCGGCGACGACACCCGCACCTGGGGTCCGCCCTGGTGGGGCGATCCCGCCGACCGGATGTCGGCTTACTACCTGAGCGCCAACCGCGGCAAGCGGTCGATTGCCATCGACATCGCCGATACCGCAGGGGCAGACCTGGTGCGCCAGCTGGCAACCGAGGCCGACGTGGTGCTGGAGAACTACAAGGTCGGCCAGCTTGCCAAGTACCGGCTCGACCACGCCAGCCTGCAGGCGCTGAACCCGCGGCTGGTGTATTGCTCGGTCACCGGTTATGGCCAGACCGGGCCGATGGCGCAGGCCGCCGGCTATGACTTCGCCGTCCAGGCCACTGGCGGCCTGATGAGCGTGACCGGCGAAAAAGAAGGCACGCCGGGCAGCCAGCCGCAAAAGGTGGGCGTGGCGGTGGCCGACCTGTTCACCGGCGTGTATGCCACCACCGCCATCCTGGCGGCGCTGATCGAGCGTGGCCGCACCGGCCGCGGCCGCCACATCGACGCTGCGCTGCTCGATGTGCAAGTGGCGATGCTGGCCAACCAGGCCAGCAACCATCTGGTGGGCGGCATCATTCCGCAGCGCATGGGCAATGCCCACCTGAACGTGGTGCCCTACCAAGTGTTCACCACCGAGGACGGCCACATCGTGCTGGCAGTGGGCAACGACGGCCAGTTCGCCCGTTTCTGCGAATTGGCGGGCGATGCCAGCGTGGCGCAAGACCCGCGCTACACCACCAACTCTGCCCGGCTGCAGCACCGCGACACACTGATCCCGCTGCTGGCGGGCTGGATGCTGAAACGCACCACACAAGGCTGGATCGACCGGCTGGAGCCACACGCCGTGCCCTGCGCACCGATCCTCACCCTGCCTGGCGTGTTTGCGCACCCGCAGGTGGTGGCGCGCGGCATGCAGGCCGGCTTTGACGTGGGCGCCGACCGGCCGATGCCGACGATCCCCAACCCGATGCGCTTCGATGGCCAACGTGCCATGGCCGACCAGCCGCCACCCAGGATCGACGCGCAGGGCAACGCCATCCGCGCCGCCCTGGCCGCCGGCACGGGCTGGCCGGCGCGCTGATACGTTCCAGGCCGGCGGCAGCGCCGGTTTGCCCTTCGTCCCGAGGACCTCCCCATGACCCGCCCCCAGGCTGTGCCCACCGTGCAAATCAACGACGACCGCGTGATCGTCACCGAGTGGCGTTTTGCGCCCGGCGCCGAGACCGGCTGGCACCGCCATGGCCATGACTATGTGGTGGTGCCGATGACCGATGGCGAACTGCTGCTGGAGACGCCCACTGGCAACCTCAGCGCTCCCCTGGTGATGGGCCGGTCCTACAACCGCCAGGTGGGCGTGGAGCACA
Organism: Burkholderiales bacterium; assembly: GCA_038218895.1. Taxonomy (GTDB): domain Bacteria; phylum Pseudomonadota; class Gammaproteobacteria; order Burkholderiales; family Burkholderiaceae_C; genus Pseudaquabacterium. Next base: position 2,000 of record JBBRJU010000313.1, on the reverse strand, counting down.
ACGTGGTCAACAACACCGACCACGAAGTTGTCTTCGTCGAGATCGAGATCAAGTGAAGGATGCCACCATGGACATGATGACCTCGCCACTGGCCACGCTGAACGACCCCGGCCTGCTGAAGACCGACGCCTTGATCGGTGGTGAATGGGTGGCCGGCGGTGCATCCGGGCTCGCCCGCTTCGACGTGATCGACCCTGCCACCGGCCACAAGCTGGCCGACGTGGCCAACCTGGGCCCGGTGGACTGCCACAACGCCATCATGGCGGCGGACAAGGCCTGGGGCCCGTGGCGCAGCAAGACCGCCAAGGAACGCGCGGCGGTGCTGATGAAGTGGTTCGCACTGATGCACCTGCATGCCGACGACCTGGCCCGCATCATGACGGCCGAGCAGGGCAAGCCGCTGGCCGAGGCGCGCGGCGAGGTGGTCTACGGCGCCAGCTTCATCGAATGGTTTGCCGAAGAAGCCAAGCGGGTCTATGGCGAGACCATCCCGACCACCGACAACAACAAGCGGTTCATCGTCATCAAGCAGCCCATCGGCGTGTGCGCGGCCATCACGCCCTGGAACTTCCCGATCGCGATGATCACCCGCAAAGTGGCGCCGGCGCTGGCCGCTGGCTGCAGCGTGGTGATCAAGCCGGCCGAGGCCACGCCGCTGTCGGCGCTGGCAGTGGCCGAGCTGGCCCAGCGTGCGGGCATGCCGGCCGGCGTGCTGAACATCATCACGGCGGATGCCGAACAGAGCATCGCCGTGGGCCAGGTGCTGTGCAGCAGCGATGTGGTGCGGCACCTGTCGTTCACCGGATCGACCGAGGTGGGCCGCATCCTGGCGCGCCAGTGCGCCCCCACGGTCAAGAAGATCAGCCTGGAGCTGGGCGGCAACGCGCCCTTCATCGTCTTCGACGACGCCGACCTGGATTCAGCCGTGGAAGGTGCGATGGTCAGCAAGTACCGCAACGCCGGCCAGACCTGTGTCTGCGCCAACCGCTTTTATGTGCAGGCCGGTGTGTATGACAGCTTCGTCGAGAAGCTGGCTGCCAAGAGCCGCGGCATCAAGGTGGGCAACGGCTTCGAGGCCGGGGTGCACCAGGGCCCGATGATCGACGACCAGGCCATCACCAAGGTGGAAAGCCATGTGGCCGACGCGCTGGGCAAGGGCGCGCGGCTGGTGGCCGGCGGCAACCGCATCGGTGCGCGCTTCTACGCCCCCACGGTGCTGGCCGACGTCACCAGCGACATGCTCTGCGCCAAGGAAGAAACCTTCGGCCCGGTGGCGCCGGTGTTCCGCTTCGACACCGAAGCCGAGGCCATCGCCCTGGCCAACGACACTGAATTCGGCCTGGCCAGCTACTTCTACAGCCGCGACATCGGCCGCGTGTTCCGCGTCGGCGAAGCGCTGGAATACGGCATGGTGGGCATCAACACCGGTTTGATCAGCGCGGCCGAGGTGCCGTTCGGTGGTGTCAAGCAAAGCGGCCTGGGCCGTGAGGGCGCGCACCAGGGCATGGACGACTACACCGAGACCAAGTACCTCTGCCTGGGTGACATCCTGAAGTAGGCAACGCTGCGGGCGGCCGTCAGTCGTCGTTGGCGGCGGCACTACCGGCGGCGTACGGGCCGAGCCCGCTGCGGCCGATGGCCACGCCGTCGCCGGCCTGGCCCAGCGCGCGGCGCAACAGGCTGTCGGCGTCCTTGCCGTGCTGCGGGTACTGGGCCACGCCCACGCACACCGCCACCGCCACGTCCTGCCCGGCCACGGAGAACGGCCGTTGCAGCGTTTGCGCCAGCTTCACCGCCACCCGCTCGGCACTGCCGGCATCGTCGATCCAGGCCAGCAGCACGGCAAAGCTGTCGACGCCCACCGAGGCCACTACATCGCTGGCGCGCAGGCCAGAGCGCAGGCGCACCGCCACCTTGCGGCGCAGCACATTGGCCGATTCAGTGCCCAGACGCGCCTCGGTGGCGGTCAGGCCTTCGATGCGCAGCGCCAGCAGCGCCAT
>JBBRJU010000312.1:0-4138 GCA_038218895.1 Burkholderiales bacterium | reverse complement strand
TCACGGCCTTCTCACCGCCGTAGCAAAAACGCACGCCCTCCAGCCGGATCTCGCCACGGCTGACGGCCAGCGGCCGGGCACCGGGCGCGTCGACCACCGCGCGTGCGCGGCTCAGCATCGCGATGCCGTCGGCCACCGTGCCCACATGCTCGAACAGCGTGGCCATCTCCCACATGATCCAGTGCGAGATACCGTTCAGGCGCAGCGCCATGGCGGTGGCTGCGGCCACCGCACCGATGCCCACCTCGCCCTGCATCCACAGCGCCAGCGCGGTGCCGGCAATACCCATCACCAGCGCCATGCTCAGCCCGTGGATCAGGATCTCGAAGCTGGTGGCCAGGCGCATCTGCGCATGCACCGTGGCCAGGAACTCGGCCATCGCGCCCTGGGCATGGGCGGCCTCGCGCCGGTCATGCGCAAACAGCTTGACGGTGGCGATGTTGGTGTAGGCGTCGGTGATGCGCCCGGTCATCAAGCTGCGCGCGTCGGCCTGGCTCTGCGACACCTTCGCCAGCCGCGGCACATAGTGGTGCAGCGCCAGCCCGTACAGCACCAGCCAGCCCAGCAGCGGCGCCAGCATCCAGGCATTGAAGCTGCCCACCACCAGCACCAGGGTGACGAAGTAGATGACGATGAACACCAGGATGTCGCACAGGATCATCCACACGTCGCGCACCGCCAGCGCGGTCTGCATCACCTTGGCGGCCACCCGGCCGGCGAACTCGTCGCCGTAGAAGCCCATGCTCTGGCCCAGCATCAGGCGGTGGAAGTTCCAGCGCAGCCGCATCGGGAAGTTGCCCGACAGCGCCTGCTGCTTGAGCATCGACTGCATCGCCACCAGCGCAATGCTGCCCACCAGCACGGCGGCCAGCCCCAGCAGCCGGCCGCGCTCGTCCGCCCACAGCTGCGCGGGCGGCACCTTGGACAGCCAGTCCACCAGGTTGCCCAGCCAGGCATAGAGCAGCGCCTCGAACACGCCGATGGCGGCGGTGAACAGTGTCATCGCGCCGATCCAGCGCCCCAGCCCGTCGGTGCAGGCCCGCATGAACGGCCAGAACCCCGCCGGTGGCGTGGCCACCGGTGTCTCGGGGTAGGGGTCGACCAGGCGCTCGAACGCAGCGAACACACCGGACGAGGTGCCGGGCCGTGCCTGTGTGTTGTCGCTCTCGGCGGGCCTGCCGTGCAGCGGCAGGTTCGGCGGCTGGCCCACGCGGTTCAGCCCTGCTGGCGGGCCAGGCGTTCGCTGCGCCAGTACACGTCGTCACCGCCCAGGCCGTCGAGGTTGGCGCGGTTGAGCACCCGGGCCAGCACGAACATCAGGTCGGACAGGCGGTTCAGATAGTGGCGCGGCGCCTCGTTGATGGCCTCCTGCAGCGCCAGGTGCACCAGCGCACGTTCGGCACGGCGGGCGATGGTGCGGCTGACATGCGCCAGCGCCGCGCTGCGGGTGCCGGCCGGCAAGATGAACTCGGCCAGCTTCGGCAGCGCGGCGTTGTGCTCGGCCAAGGCGTCGTCCAGCCGCAGCACGGCTTCGTCCTTCAACAGCGTGTAGCCGGGGATCGACAACTCGCCGCCCAGATTGAACAGCTCATGCTGGATCACCACCAGCAGCTCACGCACCGCGTCGGGCAGCGGCTCGGCCAGCAGCACGCCGATGCTGCTGTTGAGCTCGTCCACGTCGCCCATGGCCATCACCCGCAGGTGGTCCTTGGGCACGCGGCTGCCGTCGCCCAAGCCAGTGGTGCCGTCGTCTCCGGTGCGGGTGGCGATCTGGGTGAGGCGGTTGGCCATGGGGCAGTGTCCTGGGCGGCGTGAAAGGCCCAGCATGTTGCACCAAGCCAGCCCGCGCTGCTGACAAGGCCACCGCCCGGGCGCTGCGGCAAAGGGCCTACCATCGGTAGCCCGTCAGATTTCCACCGGAGACACCCGCCAATGAACGCCTCTGTCGACATCGCCAAGATGCTGCAACCCCGGCCGGTGCCAGCTGCCATGATCGACGCGCTGAAGGCGCATTTCGGCGAGCGTTGCAGCACTGCCCAGGCGGTGCGCGAGCAGCATGGCCGCGATGAATCGCCCTTCGAGGTGCCGCCGCCCGAGGCCGTGGTGTTTGCCGAGAGCACCGCCGACGTGGTCGCCGCCGTGGCGCTGGCCGCGCAGTTCGAGGTGCCGGTGATCGCCTACGGCAGCGGCTCGTCGCTGGAAGGCCACCTGCTGGCGGTGCAGGGCGGCATCAGCATCGACGTGTCGCGCATGAACCAGGTGCTGCGCATCCATGACGAAGACCTGACGGTGACCGTGCAGCCCGGCGTCACCCGCAACCAGTTGAACAACGCCATCCGCCACACCGGCCTGTTCTTCCCGATCGACCCCGGCGCCGACGCCAGCCTCGGCGGCATGGCCGCCACCCGCGCCAGCGGCACCAACGCCGTGCGCTACGGCACCATGCGCGAGAACGTGCTGGCGCTGGAAGTGGTCACCGCCAGCGGCGAGGTCATCCGCACCGGCACCCGCGCCAAGAAAAGCAGCGCCGGCTACGACCTCACCCGCCTGATGGTCGGCAGCGAAGGCACGCTGGGCATCATCACCGAGGTCACCGTCAAGCTGTACCCGCAGCCTGAATCGGTGTCGGCGGCGATCTGCCACTTTCCCAGCATCGACGCGGCGGTCAAGACCACCATCGCCATCATCCAGATGGGCGTGCCCATCGCCCGCTGCGAGTTGCTCGACGCCAACGCGGTGCGCTGCGTCAACAAACACGACAAGCTGAACCTGCGGCCCGCGCCGATGCTGCTGATGGAATTCCACGGCAGCGCAGCCGGCGTCACCGAGCAGGCGCAGACGGTGCAGGATGTGGCGCGCGAGCACGGCGGTGAAGATTTCCAGTGGGCCACGTCGTCGGAAGAACGCAGCAAGCTGTGGGCAGCGCGCCACCGCGCCTACTTCGCCGGCATGTCGTCCAACCCCGGCTGCCGCACCGTCACCACCGACACCTGCGTGCCGATCAGCCGCCTGGCCGAGTGCATTGGCCAGGCCGTCACCGAAGCCGACGAGGCCGGCCTGCCTTACTACATCGTCGGCCATGTGGGCGACGGCAACTTCCACATCGCCTACTTGATCGACCCGGCCCAACCGGCGCAGCGCGACACCGCCGAGCGGCTGAACCACCAACTGGTGCACCACGCGCTGCGCCTGGAGGGCACCTGCACCGGCGAGCATGGCATCGGCCTGCACAAGCAGGGCTTCCTGCTCGACGAGGCCGGCGCGGCCACGGTCGAGATGATGCGGCTGCTCAAGCGGGCGCTCGACCCGAAGAACATCCTGAACCCGGGCAAGATCTTCAGCCTGTAGACCGACGGCCGAGGCCGCCGATGGAACAATTCCACTTCTTCCGAGTCTTCAGGCCGGTACAGCCTGGACGCCATGCCACACACGCCACACACTTTCACGGTCGACGATTTCGACTTCGACCTGCCGCCTGAACTGATCGCCCAGCACCCGGCAGCGCAGCGCAGCGGTTCGCGCCTGCTCGATGGCACCGGCGCACTGCCGGTGGACCGTCGGTTCACCGACCTGCCCGCGTTGCTGCAACCCGGTGACCTGCTGGTGTTCAACGACACCCGTGTCATCAAGGCCCGCCTGTTCGGCGAGAAGCCCACCGGCGGCGCGGTCGAGGCGCTGATCGAGCGGGTGCTTCCGTCCAACGAGGGTGGCACGCACGAGGTGCTGGCCCACCTGCGCGCCAGCAAGAGCCCGCGCCCGGGCAGCATGGTGCGCTTTGCCGGCGGTGCCTTCGAGGCCGAGGTGCTGGGTCGCAGCGGGCCCGACGGCGGTCTGTTCCATCTGCGCTTCCCGTCTGACCCGTTCGCCCTGCTGGAGGCGCACGGCCATGTGCCGCTGCCGCCCTACATCACCCATGCCGACGGCGCCGACGACGAAGCGCGCTACCAGACGGTGTTCGCAGCCAAGCCCGGCGCGGTGGCCGCGCCCACCGCGTCGCTGCATTTCGACGCCGCCGTGCTGGCGGCGCTGGCCGCGCGCGGCGTGCAGCGGGCACAGATCACGCTGCATGTTGGCGCCGGCACCTTCCAGCCGGTGCGCAGCACCAGCCTGGCAGCGCACCAGATGCACAGCGAGTGGT
>JBBRJU010000311.1:0-4153 GCA_038218895.1 Burkholderiales bacterium | reverse complement strand
AGCGCTACGACGTGGTGCTGATCCAGGCCGGCGGCAACGACGTCATCCGCGGCACCGACGCTGCCGCATTGGCGCAGGTGCTGGACCTGAGCTTCAGCGCCGCGAAGGCCCGGCTGCGTCCAGGTGGTGTGGCCATCGTGCAACCGGCCGGCAATGTCGGCAACGCAGCGTTTTTCCTGCCGCCACTGTCACTGTTGATGAGCCAGCGTGCACGTGAACTGCACACCGCCGTGCGCAGCGCCGCTGCTCGCCACGGCCTGGTGTTCGTGAACCTGTACCAGGAATCCACGCAGGACCCCTTTGTGCAGCGCCCCGGACTGCATGCGTCCGATGGCCTGCACCCCAGCGACGCCGGCTACCGCGTCTGGCGCGACGAGTTGCTGGCGCAGACCGATCTGGCCACGCGCCTGGCACCTGCACGCTGACGGCGACCGGCGACCGGCAACCGGCGACAGTGGGCTCGCGGACGAGGCCAGGCCGCCACACAGGAAGGCCAGCGCGGCGGGTCGGCGGTTAGTGCCAGCCGGGCGTGACGCCCGGCCATTGCCGATGCAATGCATGCTGTCGCGCCAGGTCGCCACCAACCCATGCACCGCTTGCGCAGCAGCGCTGCATGGTGTGCGATCGCCGGCCAGCCCTGCGGTCGCTTCGAGCCGGCGCGCCAGACGGCTGCAGCGAATGGACCAGTGAACAGGATCTACAGACCGCTTCGCGAACAGGAAATTCGCAAGTGAGCGCTTGAAGAAATTGCCAACCCTCGGTCTCTCGCAGGTTCAGGCCCTGACCAGGCGCAGCCGCGTGATCTCCGACGGCGCACCAAAACGCTTTGGCGGCCCCCAGTAGCCGGTGCCGCGGCTGGTGTAGACCCACAGGCCCTGCAGGCGGTGCAGGCCTGCGGTGAAGGGCTGCTGCAACCGGACGAACAGGTTCCAGGGCCAGAACTGGCCGCCATGGGTGTGGCCGGACAACTGCAGGTGGAAGCCCGCGTCGGCCGCCGCCATTGCGCTGCGCGGTTGGTGCGCAAGCAACAGGCGCATCGCGGCATCGGGCGGCGATCCGTCGAGCGCAATCCGGGGGTCGCTGCGGTGGCGCGCATCGAAATGGTGGGCGCTGTGGTCGGTGACACCGGCCACGACCATTTCGCTGCCGCCGTGGCGCAGCACGACGTGCTCGTTGAGCAGCACCGTGATGTCCAGCCGCCGCAGCTCGGCGATCCAGGCATGGGCGCCGCTGTAGTATTCGTGGTTGCCGGTGACGAAAAAGCTGCCGTGGCGCGACGTCAACGCTGCCAGCGGCGCAACGTGGGCGGCCAGCTCGGCCACGCTGCCGTCGACCAGGTCCCCGGTGACCGCCACCATGTCCGCCTGCAGCCTGTTCACGCGGTCGACGATGGCGCGCACATAGTTGGCGCGGATGGTCGGGCCGACGTGGATGTCGCTGATCTGCGCGATCGTGAAACCGTGCAGGGCGGGCGGCAGGCCGGCGATCGGCACGTCGACCCGCACGACTGCGGCCGTGCGGCGGGCATTCCACGCACCCACTGCGGTGGCGACCAGACTCGCGGCCACCACCAGCAATGCAGAGGGCAAGGCCAGCGCTGCCACCGCCACGCTGTCAGGCCACAGCAGCCGGGTCAGCGCGGTCAGCAGCAGCAGCCCGTCGCGCAGCAGCGTGAGCACGAACAGCGACGAGAACCAGCCCATCGCCAGCATGCCGACCCAGGCCAGCGCCATGCGGCCGCCCGGTGCGCTGGCCAGGCGGTGCCCGATCAGGCCGAGCGGCAGCAGCAGCGCCGACATGGAGAGCACCAGCGCGAACGCGACGCCGAATGCTGGCCAGTCGGTCAGTGCCGGCAGCAGCCGCAGGCCCGCATAGGCATGCAGCATGGCGGAAAACAGGAACAAGCTGATGCGGCCCATGGACGTCTGCATGTCGGTCCACTGCGGCCGATTGCAAGGCACAGAGGGGGTGCAATGCAGGCATGGGCCAAGGCAAGCTGCCCCTGACGCCATGCCCACAGCGGACAGGGCCTGGCCAGCAGGTCAGTTGCCAGACCGCGAACGCAACGCGCCTTCCCCGCGCGCGCCTGGGTGCGGCCCTGCCCCGGCACCAGCAATTGGCCGGGGGGTTGTTTGGCGGCCAGCAGCGCTGTGCGGTGGGGTGGCAGCGATGGATTCGGGGCGCAGCCTGCGGCATCAAACGGCTTTGGCAAGCTGTGGCGCCAGAATGGCCTTTTCTGATTGTCCGAGCAAGCTCTTCAGCAGCGGCGGCTCGAACCGCCTCTGCAGCGAGATGGCGAAGAAGGATTCGTAGAGCCCTGGAACGACCGCGTACTCGACCAGACTGCCGCTGCGCAACTCGTCCTGCACCACCACGGTCGGTACCAGTGCCACGCTGTCGGAGTCGCGCGCCAACAGGCGCAACAGCGCCATGTCGTCCGCCTCGGCGCGCAGCCGGTAGCGCAAGCCGTATTGCTCGCACAGCAGGTCGAAGCCGGCGCGAATGTCGTTATCGCGGCCCGGCAGCAGCAGCGGCACCTCGGCCACCTCCTCGGGGAAGCGAAAGGCCTTGCTCGGCGCCCGCGGCTTGCCCACCAGGCTGACCGGCTGGCGTGCGATGCGCCGACAGTGCCACGGGTCTTCGGCGCTGGCATGCACACGCCGGTTCGACAGGATCAGGTCCAGCGTGTGCACGCGCAAGCGCCCCAGCAAATCGACGAGGCTGCCCGATTGCAGCACCAGTTCGACATCATCGCGCTGCAGCAGCGGCAGCACGAAGTTCTCCTGGAAGTTGCGCGACAGGGTTGCGACGGCCCCGATGCGCAGCACCTGCCGCTCTTCGCGCCGGCCCTCGCGCAGCAGCGCCACCAGCTCGCTGCCCGAAGCGAAGATGCTGTCGGCATAGCCCAATGCCAGCTGCCCGGCTTCGGTGAGCTGGAGCGTGCGGCCGACGCGGGCAAACAGCGGCTGCCCGAGCTGCTCTTCGAGCAATTTGATCTGCTTGGACAGGGCGGACTGCGAAACATGCAGCTTTTCTGCAGCGCGCGTGAGGTTGCCGTCCTTGGCCACGGCCCAGAAGTAGTGCAGGTGGTGAAAGTTCAGTCGCGACATGGCGGGCAATCATCGGAACGCGCAGGAGCGGCGGCCCGTGGCGCTGCGGGGACGATCGCCAGCAGCATCTCGCGAAAGGTTCGCGCGGCGTCGGTCAGCCGCTTCTGATTGCGGTGCAGCACGTACCACTGCCGCACGATGGGAAACCCTTGCACCGGCAGCACCACCAGGCAGCCGGTCTGCAGCTCCAGTTCGATGGTCTGCGCCGACACCACGCCCAGGCCCAGCCCGGCGCGCACGGCCTGCTTCAGCGCCTCGTTCGTGCCGCACTCGCAGCCCGCCCGCAAGGCCAGACCCTGCGCCGCCAGGTGGCGCTCCATCGCCGCCCGCGTGCCTGAGCCGGGCTCGCGCACGACCAGTGTCTGCTCGGCCATGCGCTGCAGCGGGATCGATGCCAGTGCCGCGAGTGGATGCGACGGCGCGGCGATCACGACCAGGGGGTTGTCCATGAAATGGCGGGCGACGACGTCCAGGCTGTCAGGCGGTCGGCCGGTGATGGCCAGGTCGGTGCTGTTGTCGGCCAGCGCAGCCAGCACTGATTCGCGGTTCGCCACCTGCAGGCTGACCCGCACACCCGGGTGCCGACGGTTGAACTCTGCAATCAGGCGCGGCAGAAAGTAGGTGGCCGTCGACACCACCGCCAGCCGCAGCAGGCCGCGTTCCAGGCCGCGGAACTGGTCCATCGCACCGTGCAGTTCGGCCATGCGGGCGGCCATGTCGAGGGCGTAGCCCCGCAACGCTTGCCCGGCTTCAGTCAGGAACATGCGCTTGCCCACTTGCTCCAGCAGCGGGATGCCGATCTGCTCTTCGAGCTGCTTGAGCTGCATCGACACGGCCGGCTGGGTCAGGTGCACCTCGGTGGCCGCGCGCGAGATCGATCCACAACGCGCCACGGCTTCAAATAAGCGCAACTGTCGCAGCGTGATGTTCATGGGTTCATTGGCAGGGGTGCCGTTGGGCAGCAAGGGGCCGGTGACCCGGTGCGCCGGTGCACGGGCAGCGGGCGTGAAACGTTTACTTTAGGTGATCGTATTGTGCTGATC
>JBBRJU010000310.1:0-4157 GCA_038218895.1 Burkholderiales bacterium | reverse complement strand
CGGTCTCCTCGAGCACACCGGCCATGCGCCGCAGGATGCGCGGGCTGCGGTTGGCGCGCCAGATCAGCAGGTCGGCCAGCCAGGGGTGGTCATTGACCTTGTTGGCCCGCTCGTAGAGGTCGAAGCGCGGTTTCAGCGCCGCCAGCGCGGCTTCATAGCGGGCCCGGGTGGCCGCCTCGGGCTCGGCATTGGCGCGCGCGGCCAGCAGCGCCTCGGCCGCCAGGATGCCGGTCTCCATCGCCTTGCCGATGCCCTCGCCGGTGAAGGCGTAGGTGCTGCCGGCGGCCTCGCCGGTGGCGAGCATGCCCGCGCGGCTGAAGCGGGCGCCCTCCAGCGAGCAGCGCAACGGCGCGCCCTTCAGGTCGCCCAGTGGCGTGCCGTGGGCCATCAGCTCGCCGGCCGGCGCATGGATGCGGGTGAACGCGGCCATCAGCTCGCGCAGGTTGACGTTTTCCATCGTGGCGCGGCCGGCCACCTGCCGGCCGTGGCTGTGGGCCAGCCCCACGCCGATGTTGAACACGCCCCCCGGGCAGGGAAAGATCCAGCCATAGCCCTTGCGCAGCTGCTTGTGCCACACCACTTCCAGCGCGGTGACCCGGCCCACCAGGCCGGGGTGGTGCACATAGCCGCGCAGTGCCACACCGCTGGGCGTGTGGCGGGTGCACAGGCCGGCGGCCATCAAGGCGCGCGGCACGGCGCCGGTGGCCAGCACCACCCAGCGCGCGCGCACCTCGCACGGCCCGGCAGTGGGTGATTTCAGGCGAGCGCCGACCACGGTGGCCGCCGCGCTGTTGTGCCCACCTTCGACCGCACTGTCGCCCGCACCGTCGCCAGCGCCGTCGCCCGCAGCGGCACCTTGCAGCAGTGGCGCCTCGAAGCGCCAGGGCGCAAAAAACAGCGCGCCAGCCCGTTCGGCTGCACGCTTGAGGATGTCATCGAGCTGTTTGCGTGGCAGCACCGCCAGCCGGCCGGGCACATCGACCCGGCCGCCCATGGCGCCAATGCAGCCCACATGCGCCGCCGGCTGGGCCTGCGCCAGCACCTCGGCCAGCACGCCCAGCCGCTGCAGCGCATGGTGGGCGTCGGGGATCAGCCCGTCGCCACAGACCTGGGCGCGCGGAACGGCGGGCGGGTCGACCCCCACCACCTGCTGGCCCTGGCGCGCCAGCCACTGGGCACATGCACTGCCGGCGGGCCCCGCGCCGACCACCAGCACGTCACAGGTGGGCGGAGGGGTGTGGGGCAAGGTCATCTCAGGTGCAGTGCAGGAGCCGTCGCAATTGTAGGCAGCCCAGCATGGCTTGACCGGCATCAACACCCGGGTGCCGGGCCAGTGCCATCATCACGGCAGACCCAAATGATTCTCCGAGGAGACACCATGCACCCCGCTCTCACGCCGGCCATCCGGCAGCAGTTGCAGCAGCAGTTGCAGACCAGCCTGGCTGCGCTGAAGACGCAGCGCAGCGCCCACCTGGCGGGCCAGACCCGCGCTGTGCACGCACGTGAAGTGCTGCTGCAGGACGGTGACGACGCCAGCCAGCGCGACGCCGAGCGCACGGTCGACTTCGACCGCAGCGACCGTGATGCGGTGTCGCTGGCCGAGATCGACCAGGCCCTGTTGCGTCTGCAAGGCAGCAATTACGGCCTGTGCAGCGACTGCGGCAACGCCATCCCGCTGGCCCGGCTGCAACTGGCGCCGCAGGCCCTGCGCTGCGTGGCCTGCGAAACCGCGCTGGAACACGGGCGCAGCCGGCCGGCCACGCTGTGACAAGGGCGGCCCCGGCCGACACATCCCGGCCGTCCTGCCCATCCACCCCGACCGCCCACCGCGACCACCCACCGCGACCACCCACCCCGACCGCCCATTCCAGACGGTCCATCCGGAACATTCCCATGCCCTTTTTCCACGCCGTTGTCCGCATCGATCACCACAGTGCACAGGTGCTGCAGTTCGACGCCAGCCAGGTGCAAGGCCAGGCCCTGAAGGCGCACAGCCACCCCACCAAGCAGCACGGCAGCGCGGTGCGCGCCGAGCATGAATTTTTCGGCGAGGTGTGTGACGCGCTGGCCGGCATCACCGAAGTGCTGGTGGCCGGCGCACACACCACGCAGGCGGACTTTCGCCACTACGTCGACAAGCACCGCCCTGCGGTGGCCAAGCAGATCGTGGGTTACGATACGGTGGACCATCCCAGCGCCACCAGCTGGTTGTCGCTGGCGCGGGATTTTTTCCTGAAGTACGACCGCATGCACGGCGTGCAGACGCCGACCTGAACTTGCGCACCACACCGGCCTCCAGGCCGGCGGGTGTATCGGCCCACCCGGGGCGCAGGTTCAGGCTGCAGCCTTGACCTGCAAGCGCCACGCGTGCAGCAGCGGCTCGGTGTAGCCGCTGGGCTGGGCCATGCCCTTGAAGACCAGGTCGCTGGCGGCCTGGAACGCGGCCGACTCCTTCAGCCGGCCTGCCATGTTGGTGTAAGCCGCATCACCGGCGTTCTGCTGGTCCACCACCTTGGCCATGCGCTTGAGCGTGGCACGCACCTGGGCCTTGTCGACCACACCGTGGTGCAGCCAGTTGGCCATGTGCTGGCTGCTGATGCGCAGCGTCGCGCGGTCTTCCATCAGGCCGATGCCGTTGATGTCGGGCACCTTGCTGCAGCCCACACCCTGGTCGACCCAGCGCACCACGTAACCCAGGATGCCCTGGGCGTTGTTGTCCAGCTCCTGCTGCTTTTCTTCGTCGGTCCAATGTGCCTTCTTGGACTTCCTGACCACCGGCACCTGCAGCAGGCCGGCCAGCAGGCTGGCGCGTTCGGCGTCTGCATCCACCTTCTCCAGCGCTTTCTGCACCGCAAACACATCCACCTGGTGGTAGTGCAGCGCGTGCAGCGTGGCGGCGGTGGGGCTGGGCACCCAGGCGGTATTGGCGCCGGCCCTGGGGTGGCCGATCTTCTGCTTCATCATCTCGGCCATCAAGTCGGGCATGGCCCACATGCCCTTGCCGATCTGCGCCTTGCCGCGCAGGCCGCACTGCAGGCCCACCAGCACGTTGTTGCGTTCGTAAGCGGCGATCCAGGCGCTGCTCTTCATGTCGCCCTTGCGCAGCATCGGGCCGGCCAGCATGGCGGTGTGCATCTCGTCGCCGGTGCGGTCGAGGAAGCCGGTGTTGATGAAGGCCACGCGGTCGGCTGCGGCGGCGATGCAGGCCTTCAGGTTGATGCTGGTGCGGCGCTCTTCGTCCATGATGCCCAGCTTCACCGTCGCCTGCGGCAGGCCCAGCAGCTGCTCGACCCGGCCGAACAGCTCGCTGGCAAAGGCCACCTCGGCAGGGCCGTGCATCTTGGGCTTGACGATGTAGACGCTGCCCTTGCGGCTGTTGACGATGGCTGTTCCATCAGGCAGTGCGCCATGCTTTTGCAGGTCATGCAGCGCAATGGTGGTGGTGATGACGGCATCCATGATGCCTTCGGGGATCTGCTGGCCGTCCTCGCCCCACAGGATGGCGGGGTTGTGCATCAGGTGGCCCACGTTGCGCACGAACATCAGGCTGCGGCCATGCAGCGTGATACTGCCGCCGCCCGGCGCGGTGTAGATGCGGTCCGGGTTCAGGCCGCGGGTGAAGGTCTTCCCGCCCTTGCGCACTTCCTCGGTCAGCGTGCCCTGCAGGATGCCCAGCCAGTTGCCATAGGCCAGCACCTTGTCGTCGGCGTCGACCACGGCCACCGAGTCTTCCAGGTCGAGGATGGTCGACAGCGCCGATTCCAGCACCAGGTCGGCCACGCCGGCAGCGTCGCTGGCGCCGATGGCGGTGTTGCGGTCGATGCGGATGTCCAGGTGCAGGCCGTGGTGCTGCAGCAGCACCGACGACGGCGCGGCGGCATCACCCTGCCAGCCGACCAGCTGCCTGGCCTTCTTCAGGCCTGCGGTCGTGCCGTTCTTCAGCGCCACCACCAGGGCGCCGTCGACGATGCTGTAGCCGGTGGCGTCCAGGTGCGAGGCCTTGGCCAGCGGCGCGGTGCGGTCGAGCACGTGGCGGGCGTAGGTGATGACCTGGGCGCCACGCACCGGGTTGTAGCCCTTGCCTTTTTCCGCCCCACCGCTCTCGGGAATGGCGTCAGTGCCGTACAAGGCGTCGTACAAGGAGCCCCAACGCGAAT
>JBBRJU010000309.1:0-4159 GCA_038218895.1 Burkholderiales bacterium | reverse complement strand
CTACTTTCCGGCGCATGTGGAAGACGCCGCAGCGCTCACCGCCGACGAGGCCGACGAGCGCCGCACCGCGCTGACAGTGGAGCAGCAGGTGCTGGAGGCCTTCATCGCCCAGCATTACCTGGGCCTGGCGCCGCCATCGCTGCTGGTGCTGAGCTGCCCGGTGGCGCCGGATCTGCTGGCCGCACTGAGCGAGCAGACCGGCAGCAAGATCAACGTGCAGCACCAGCCGCGTGAACAGCGCAAGCTGTGGCTGGAAATGGCCGAGAAGGGCGCGCAGATTGCGCTGGCGCGGCTGTTGGCCGAAGAGGGCAGCCAGCGCGAGCGCACCCGCGCCCTGGTGGAGGCACTCGACCTGGTGGCGGACGCCCTGGAGACGCTGCGCATCGAGTGCTTCGACATCAGCCACACCGCAGGTGAAGCCACCCAGGCCAGCTGTGTGGTCTATGAGGGCCATGCCATGCGCCCGGCCGACTACCGCCGCTACAACATCGACGGCATCACCGGCGGCGATGATTACGCCGCGATGCGCCAGGTGCTCACCCGCCGCTATGCCAAGGTTGCCGAGGCGCGCAGCATCGCCCAGAAGGCCGGCGAGATGGCGGCCGATGCGGCCAACAACGTGCTGCCCAAGGCCCTGCGCCTGCCCGACCTGGTGCTGGTGGACGGTGGCCGCGGCCAGGTGTCGATGGCGCGTGAGGTGTTCGCCGGCCTGGGGCTCGACCTGTCGCTGATCGTCGGTGTGGAAAAGGGCGAGGGCCGCAAGGTGGGTCTGGAGGAACTGGTCTTTGCCGACGGCCGCGAGAAGGTCTGGCTGGGCCATGACTCGGCCGCGCTGATGCTGGTGGCGCAGATCCGCGACGAGGCCCACCGCTTCGCCATCACCGGCATGCGCGCCAAGCGCGCCAGCGTGCGCACCGGCGGCAGCAAGCTCGAGGACATCACCGGCGTGGGGCCCAGGAAGCGCGCCAAGCTGCTGCAGCGCTTCGGCGGCATCCGCGGTGTGGCCGCGGCCAGCGTGGACGAGCTGTGCACTGTGGAAGGGGTGTCGCATGCGCTGGCCGAGACGATTTACCGTGCGCTGCGCTGAGCCGGTGCCGCCCCCCGCCCGGCAGCCTGGTTTGCACCACGCCTGGCGCCGCGGCTGGTGCCTGGCCGGCGTGCTGCTGGGCGCCGGCTGCAGCCAGACGCCAGTGCCCGCACCTGGCCCGCCGCTGGCTGCGGGCGCGGCGGCGGCCAGGCAGCCCGCACCGCTGCCGCCCGCTGATGCCGCCGCCGCAGCCCGGCCCCCGGCAGCGCCGCCGTGGCGCCGCGCGCGTGACTGGGACGACTACCGCCTGCAGGCTGCACTGCAGGTGGTGGCGTTCAACCCCGATGGCACCTACAGCGGCCCGGTGCACCAGCCGTCCCTGGCCATCCCGGTGCTGGAGATCGAGCTGAACGGCGACGGCAGCGTGCGCCGCATCCAGGTGCTGCGCCGCCCCAGCCAGGCGGCTGACACGGTGCAGCTGGCCATGGCCGCAGTGCAGCGGGCGGCGCCGTTCGGCCCGGTGGCCCACTTGCCGCGGCCCTGGCGCTTCACCGAGACCTTCCTGTTCGACGACCAGCGCCGCTTCAAGCTGCGCACGCTCGACCTGTAGCTGTCCGCCGCCCGCCACCCGCCGCCCGCCCCGTCCTGCACAATCACCGCATGTTCCTGACACTGCCGACCTTGCTGACCTGGGCGCGCATCGTCGCGATCCCGCTGATCGTCGGTGTGTTCTACCTGCCAATGGACGCGGCCAGCCGCAACCTGGTGGCCACGGTGATGTTCGTGGTGTTCGCCCTGACGGACTGGCTCGACGGCTGGCTGGCGCGCAAGCTCGACCAGACCTCGGCCTTCGGCGCCTTTCTCGACCCGGTGGCCGACAAGTTCCTGGTGTGCGCGGCACTGCTGGTGCTGGTCAAGCTCGACCGGGTGGACGTGCTGATCGCGCTGGTCATCATCGGCCGCGAGATCGCCATTTCGTCGCTGCGCGAATGGATGGCCCAGATCGGCGCGTCGCGCAGCGTGGCGGTGCACATGCTGGGCAAGCTGAAGACCGCCACGCAGATGACGGCCATCCCGTTTCTGTTGTACGACGGTGCGCTGTTCGGTGTCATCGACACCCGCATCTGGGGCACGGTGCTGATCATCGTCGCCAGCGTGCTGACGATCTGGTCGATGGTGTATTACCTGAAGCGAGCCCTGCCCGAGATCCGCGCCAAGGCCCGATGAGCGGGCCGGTCTCGGGCCGCCAGCAGGCATGGCTGGCCGCGACGCCGGGCGTGTTCGTGGCGATCTGGAGCACTGGCTTCGTGGTGGCGCGGCTGGCCATGCCGCATGCACCGCCGCTCACCTTTCTCAGCTGGCGCTATGCCTGCTCGTTGCTGGCATTCGGCGTGTGGATCGCGCTGGCCCGTGCGCCCTGGCCGCGCAGCCCGGTGCAGTGGGGCCACCTGGCCGTCAGCGGTGTGCTGATGCATGCGGGCTACCTGGGTGGTGTGTGGGCGGCGGTGCGCCTGGGCATGCCCGCCGGCACGGCGGCGCTGGTGGTCGGGCTGCAACCGCTGTTCACCGCGCTGTGGGTCAGCCGTGCTGCAGTACCTGGGCAGGCCACCGTCAGCAGCCAGCAGTGGGCCGGGCTGCTGCTGGGCCTGGCCGGCCTGGTCACCGTGGTGTGGCCCAAGCTCAGCCTGGGCGAGGTGACCCCTGCCAACCTGGGCCTGGCGTTGCTGGCGTTGGCGTCCATCACCACCGGCACGCTCTACCAGAAGCAACATGTGTTGCCGGCCGATGTGCGCAGCGGCAACTTCGTGCAGATTGCCGCCGCCCTGGTGGTGTCGGCGCCGTTGGCCTGGCTGGAGCCGGGCGTGCTGCAGTGGCACCCGGATCTGCTGATCGCCCTTGTCTGGTCGGTGCTGGTGCTCACGCTGGGCGGCAGCTCGCTGCTGATGGTGCTGATCCAGCGCGGCGCCGCCACCCGTGTCGCCAGCCTGCTGTACCTGGTGCCGCCCTGCACTGCAGTGCTGGCCTGGTGGCTGTTCGGTGAGCGCATGGCCAGCAGTGGGTGGGCCGGCATGGCACTGTGCGCCGTGGGCGTGGGCCTGATGTTGCGCAGCCCGCAGCGCTGAGGCCTCTGGCCGGGCGCACAGGCGTCGACGTCGGCAGTCAGCCCGGGGAATGCCAGCCCACGGTGCCCCGGTTCGGGGGGCGCGAATCCACCTAAAATGGGCAGTGCGGGCTTGACACTGCCTGGGCAGGCCGCTGTAATGATTCGCAGACGTTGCCCAGCGCCGAACGCCACGATACAAGGTCCCGAACAGTGCCCGAGCGACTGCTTGGTTGCCACCGTTTCCAGGTGCGCCCTGCGGCTCGAAGCGCACCCAAGTGACCGGATTGAGAGGGAGCCATTTTGTGAACAAAGCTGAGCTGATCGACCACATTGCCGAGCAGGCCGACATTTCCAAGGCCGCTGCCACGCGTGCGCTGGAGGCCATGATCGGCGGGGTCAAGACCACACTCAAGAAGAGCGGCAGCGTCTCCATCGTCGGCTTCGGCACATTTGCTGTCACCAAGCGCGCCGCGCGCGCCGGGCGCAACCCGCGCACCGGTGCCGCCATCAAGATCAAGGCGGCCAAAGTGCCCAAGTTCCGGCCCGGCAAGGGCCTGAAAGACGCGCTGAACTGAGGCGTCCTGGCAAAATCCGGCCTGTGTCACGCAGGCGGCTTCAACAGGCTGCGGGTGCTTAGCTCAGTTGGTAGAGCGGCGCCCTTACAAGGCGTAGGTCGGGGGTTCGAGCCCCTCAGCACCCACCACCGCAGCTTGCACACCACCGCTTGTCAGCACGCTGCGGCCAGCCACAGGCGCACGCTCTAGAATCCGCATGTTCACACGTGTTGCCATGTCGGCGGCACCATCAGCCCAGGCGAACCCCGGTTCGCCTTTTTTACACCCGTCGCCCCCTGGTCGATGCCTGCGCCAAGCCGGCCTGTCGGCTGGTCGGCCCGATGCGCCAGGGCCAGCGCCCTCCCAAGGCTGTCACGATGTTCGATCTCATCCGCAAGCACAACCGGCTGATCCTCGGCCTGGTCCTGGTCCTGATCCTGCCGTCGTTCGTGGTGTTCGGCATCCAGGGCTATT
>JBBRJU010000308.1:0-4162 GCA_038218895.1 Burkholderiales bacterium | reverse complement strand
CTCGATCTTGCCCACCGCGCCGAAGAACAGCGCGCCGAACAGCTCGAACACCGCCACGCCAGGCGCCACCTTGTCGGCCAGCACCAAGGGCCGGGCCGAGAACAGCTGGCCCATGCGGTAGATGAAGAAGCCGCAGGCCATCAGCAGGCCCACTTCCACCGCCACGGTCAGGTCGAACACCACCGTAAGCAAGAAGGTGCCCAGCAACGTGGCGCGGTAGGGCAGCCGGAAGTGCCTGAGCCGGGCAAATTCCCGCCATTCACCCATGTTCCAGGCCACGAACAGCAGGATGCCGGCCAGGGCGGCCAGCGGTACATGCAGGGCCAGTGGCGCGGCCACCAGCACGATGGCCAGCAGCGTGAAGGCATGCACCACGCCGGCGATCGGGGTGGCCGCGCCCGCGCGCACGTTGGTGACGGTGCGGGCGATGGTGCCAGTGGCCGGGATGCCGCCGAAGAAGGGTGTTACCAGGTTGGCCAGACCCTGGGCCATCAGCTCCTGGTTGGGGTCGTGGCGGGGGTGCTGCGGCGCCAGGTTGTCGGCCACCCGGGCGCACAGCAGGCTCTCGATGGCGCCCAGCAAGGCGATGGTGACGGCCGGGATCACCAGCAGCTTGGCGGTCGCCCAGCTGAAGTCGGGCAGGGAAAAGCTGGGCAGGGCCTGCGGAATGCCGCCGAAGCGTGAGCCGATGGTGGCTACCGGCAACTGCAGCAGCAGCACCGCCAGCGTGGCCAGCACCAGCGCGACGATGGTGCCGGGCAGGTGCGCCGCCCAGCGCCGCAGGTGCGGCAGCAGGCCCTGCGGTGCCATCGGCATGGTGTAGCTCTTGGGCCACAGCACCACGATCACCAGGCAGCCCAGGCCCAGGCCCAGCGACGCCCAGCTGGCCTGATCCAGGTGCTGCCAGAGCAGCACGATCTGGCTGAAGAAGTCGCCCGGCATCTTGTCGATCGGCAGGCCCAGCAGGTCTTTCAGCTGCGACAGGCCGATCAGCACCGCGATGCCGTTGGTGAAGCCGATGACGATGGACACCGGGATGTAGCGCACCAGCGCGCCCAGCTTCAGCCAGCCCATCAGGAACAGCAGCACGCCGGCCATGCTGGTGGCGATCAGCAGGTTGGCCAGGCCGTAGCGCTCGCCGATGCCGTAGACGATGACGATGAATGCGCCCGCCGGCCCGCCGATCTGCACTTGCGAGCCGCCCAGCGCCGAGATCAGGAAGCCGGCGATGATGGCGGTGACGAGCCCCGCCTCGGGCTTGACGCCGCTGGCGATGGCAAACGCCATGGCCAGCGGCAGCGCCACGATGCCGACCGTGATGCCGGCGCCCAGGTCGGCCAGGAACTGGGCACGGGTGTAGCCCGCCACCGCCTGCAGCAGACGCGGGCGGAACGGGTGCAAATGGGCAAAAAAGCGCGAATGCCGCATGCGGCCTCCCGGGCTGGATGCTAAGCCGTGCGGCGCAGGCCCTGGCGCGGGTCGGTCGCCATCGGGTTCCACACCGGGCTGCAGTCGAAAGGACGGCCCGCCACCGCCGGCTGCACCCGCACCCGCACGGCATGCACTTGCGGCTCACCAAACACCTGCAGCCGCCACAGGTTCGCGACCAGCCGGCCCCGGGCGTTCTGAAATGGCTGGTCGAAGGTGGAGTGGTGGGCGTCGCCATGCACCAGCAGCACCGGGTGCGGCGCCGCGTCGGCCAGCGGCAGCAGGGTGTGGGCGATGGCTGCAAAGCCGGGCTGCAGGCTGCCGCGCCGCAGGCCGGCCGGGCCGTCGTAGGCCAGCGATTCGGCCTGTGTGGCCAGCACCAGCGCGCTGGCGCCGCTGCGCTGCGCCAGCGCAAAGCTGTCGCTGATCCAGGCGCTGTTGGCGGCCTCACGTGCCTGCGCCTCGGCCCGCACCGCAGCGCTGGCCGCGTCGAAGCCGTTGGCCGGGCCCACGGTGTGGAAGGTGGTGAACACCACGCCGCGGTGTTGCCAGCGCTGGTTCTCACGGTAGGCGGCATGGGCCGGCATGCACTCGGCCTGCCGCTGCAGCGTGATCGGCCGCTGGCCCAGCGACAACGCCGTGGCAAAAAATCGCTGGCGCAGCGCCTGCAGCCGCTGCAGCGGATCGTCGCCACGGCGATGGCAATCCAGCCAGTCGTTGTCGCCCGGGGTGTAGACCAGGGCGCCGGCAAAGCGCTGAAAGTGCTGCCATTGCCGCTGGTATTCACGGTCACTGCAGGCAGCGGTACCGTCCTTGAAGTCGCCCACGTGGATGGCGAACGGCAGGCCCAGGCTGTTGATGCGGTCGATCAGGCTGCGGTAGGACGGGCCCGCCAGCAGGTCGTGCCCGTAGGGTGCGTCGCCCAGGGCGATGAAGTCGAAGGCTGGCGTTTCGGCGGCCGCAGCCCGCACGCCTCTGCCGGCCGCAGCTGCAGGCCGCATACCCACCCCGGCCGCAGCCAGGGCGGCCAGCAGCGCGCGCCGGCCGGGCGCGGCCATCACCGCACCCGCATGCCGGGCACGGCACCGGTGCCTGGTTCCAGCACGAAGATGCCCGGCACGGCATTCTGGTCGGCATGGCTGGCAGCCAGCACCATGCCGTCGCTGACGCCAAACTTCATCTTGCGCGGCGCCAGGTTGGCCACCACCACGGTGAGCTTGCCGGTCAGCTGCTCGGGCGCATAGGCGCTGCGGATGCCGGAGAACACCTGCCGGGTGCGGCCTTCGCCCACGTCCAGCGTGAGCTTCAGCAGCTTGGTGCTGCCGTCCACCAGCTCGGCGTTGACGATCTTCGCCACCCGCAGGTCGACCGCGTTGAAGGCATCGATGCCGATTTCGGCAGCGATGGGCTCGCCGCCCGGGTGCACCACGGGTGGGGCCGGCGGTGCGGGCGGGCTGATCAGTGCTTCCACCTTGGCGGCGTCCACCCGCTGCATCAGGTGCTGGTAGCCGGCGATCTTGTGGTGGCCCAGGGCGCGCGCCGCGTCGGCGAACTGCAGCGGGCCCACTTGCAGAAAGGCCTCGACCTTGGCGGCCAGCGCCGGCACGATCGGCTTGAGGTAGATGGTGAGCAACCGGAAGGCCTCGATGCAGACCGTGCACACATCGTGCAGGGTCGCATCCTGGCCGTCCTTCTTGGCCAGCTCCCAAGGCTTGTGCTGGTCGATGTAGGCGTTGACCCGGTCGGCCAGCGCCATCACCTCGCGCACCGCCTTGGCGAATTCACGCGCCTCGTACAGGTCGGTCACCGTGGCCTGGTGGGCGCGCAGGCCGTCGAGCAGCACGCGGCCTTCCACGCCCACGTCCGCCGACAGCAGGTTGCCGAAGCGCTTGCTCAGGAAGCCGGCCGCCCGGCTGGCGATGTTGATGTATTTGCCCACCAGGTCGCTGTTGACGCGGGCGATGAAATCGTCGGGGTTGAAGTCGATGTCTTCGACCCGGGCGCTGAGCTTGGCCGCCAGGTAGTAGCGCAGCCATTCGGGGTCGAGCCCCAATTCCAGGTAGCGCAGCGGGCTGATGCCGGTGCCGCGGCTCTTGCTCATCTTGTCGTTGTTGACCGTGAGGAAGCCGTGCACATGCACCGCATCGGGCACCTTGCGGCCACTGAAGTGCAGCGTGGCCGGCCAGAACAGGGTGTGGAAGGTGACGATGTCCTTGCCGATGAAGTGCACCTGCTCCAGGTCGGGCTGGGCCAGGTAAGCGTCGAGGTCTTCGCCACGCTGGGTCAGCAGGGCTTCCAGCGACGCCAGGTAGCCGATCGGCGCGTCCAGCCACACATAGAAGTACTTGCCCGGCGCGTCGGGGATGTCGATGCCGAAGTAGGGCGCGTCGCGGCTGATGTCCCAGTCGCCCAGGCCCGGCTTGCCGGTGTCGTCGCGCACAAACCATTCACGCACCTTGTTGGCCACCTCGGGCTGCAGTTTGCCGTCCTGCGTCCATTGCTCCAGAAAGGCCACGCAGCGTGGGTCGCTCAACTTGAAGAAGAAATGCGCGCTGGTCTTGCGCACCGGCGTGGCGCCGCTCAATGCCGAGTACGGGTTCTTCAGATCGGTGGCGGCATAGACCGCGCCGCAGGCTTCGCAGTTGTCGCCGTACTGGTCGGGCGTGCCGCATTTCGGGCAGCTGCCCTTGATGAAACGGTCGGGCAGGAACATGCCCTTCTCGGGGTCGAAGAA
>JBBRJU010000307.1:0-4168 GCA_038218895.1 Burkholderiales bacterium | reverse complement strand
TGCGGTGGCCGGCCGCAGCAGGGCTCTGGCTGAAGCCGGTGGCCCGCCGGCCGGCGCCGCGCTCAGCCCGCAGGGCGGCGAAGTGCTGGTGGTGCTGGGCATCTGCAGCTGGACGGCCTATTCCATCCTGGCGCAGCGCTGGTTTCCGCCCAGCACGCCGCAGCTGCGCCGCACCTACCTCACCACGGTCTGGGCCCTGCCCTGGCTGCTGCTGTTCTGGGCGCTGGCGCGGGCCACCGGCCTGGTCGGGGCGCCCAACCTGAACCCGGCCCCAGGGCCGGCGCTGCAACTGCTGTTGGCGGCGGTGTTCTGCACCGCGCTGGCCACAGTGGCCTGGAACACCGGCGTCAACCGCCTGGGCATCCAGACCGGCGGCATGTGGCAGAACACCGTGCCGGTGTTCGCGGTGCTGATCTCGCTGTTGTTCTTCGGCGTGCAGCCGCTGGCCGAGCAATTGATCGGCGGTGCCGTGGTGCTGGCCGGCGTGCTCTACATGCAGTGGCAGCGCACCCCGGCTCGGCAGAAATCACCAGTTCCCACCTCACCCGCAAAGGACTAAGCTTCAACCATGATCGACACACCCGACGCCCCCACCATCGCCGCCGCACCGGTCCACATGATCGACGGCATCCCCCTCACGCCCAAGCAGGTCACGATGATCGGCGCGGAAACCATGGCGCCCGCCGCCACCGTGGCCGAAGAACGGCTGCGGCGCAAGCAGAAGCTGGCTGGCGCACTGCGCATCTTCGGCCGCTTCGGCTTCGGTGAAGGTGTGGCCGGCCACATCACCGTGCGCGACCCGGAGTTCCCCGACCATTTCTGGGTGAACCCGCTGGGCCTGTCGTTCCGCCACATGAAGGTGTCCGACCTGCTGCTGGTCAACCACCACGGCGAGGTCGTCATCGGCAAGCATGCGGTGAACCGCGCCGCCTACGTGCTGCATGCGGCCGTGCATTCGGCGCGGCCCGATGTGGTGGCCGCCGCGCATGCGCACTCGGTCTACGGCAAGGCGTTCAGCGCACTGGGCGTGCCGCTCGATGCCATCACCCAGGATTCCTGCGTGTTCTATCAAGACAACGTGGTCATCGCCGAGCATGGCGGTGCAGTGGTGTTCGAAACCTCGGCCGGGCAGGATTTCGCCCGCGCCTTCGGTCCGCACCGCGCGGCCATCCACCAGAACCACGGCCACTTCACCGTGGGTGCGTCGGTCGACGAGGCGGTGTTCTGGTATGTCTGCTTCGAGCGCTGCGCCCAGGCGCAGTTGCTGGCCATGGCCGCCGGCACGCCCAAGCAGATTCCGCATGCATCGGCCGTCTACACCCGCGAGAATGCCGGCAGCGCCACCGTGGGCTGGACCCACTTCCAGCCGCTGTGGCAGGAGATTTGCCGCACCGACCCCGAGCTGTTCGACTGACGCCCGGCCCGGCCGGCCGGCCCCCCGGGTCGCCATGCCGGCCCGGGCTGGCATGGCGTATCAGGGTTGTCGATGGGGTCTGCACGGTCTGAAGCAGGCCGCACCGGGACGCAAAATGCGGCCATGCCACAGCCGCCCTCCCCCGCTTCGTCTGCTGCCCTCCTCCCCACGGTGATCGTCACCGGCGCGTCTTCCGGTGTCGGCCTGTATGCCGCCAAGTCGCTCGCCGCGCGCGGCTGGTTTGTCGTCATGGCCTGCCGCGACCTCGACAAGGCTGCGCGCGCCGCCCGCACGCATGGCATCGCTGCCGACCACCATGCCGTGCTGCACATCGACCTGGGCGTGCAGCGCAGCGTGCGCGCCTTCGTCGATGCCTTCCATGCACTGGGCCGGCCGCTGCACGCGCTGGTCAACAACGCCGCTGTCTACCTGCCGCGGCTGAAGACGCCACAGCGCTCGCCCGAGGGCTTCGAGATCAGCGTGGCCACCAACCACCTGGGCCACTTCCTGCTCAGCCTGCTGCTGCTCGACGACCTGAAGCGCGCGGACCAGCCACCGGGGCGGCTGGTCACGCTCGGCACCGTCACGGCCAATTCCGAGGAGTTCGGCGGCAAGGTGCCGATCCCCGCGCCGGCCGACCTGGGCCAGTTGCAGGGCCTGGAGGCCGGATTCCTGCCCCCGGTGGCGATGATCGACGGCAAACCCTTCAAGCCCGGCAAGGCCTACAAGGACAGCAAGCTGTGCAACATGGTCATCAGCCGTGAGCTGCACCGCCGCCACCACGCCGACACCGGCATCGTGTTCAATACGCTCTACCCAGGCTGCGTGGCCGACACGGCGCTGTTCCGCGACACGCCGCAGGCCTTCCGCACCATCTTCCCGTGGTTCCAGAAGAACGTCACCAAGGGCTACGTGACACAAGCGCTCGCCGGCGAGCGTGTGGCCCAGGTCGTCATCGACCCGGCGTTTGCGCAGTCGGGCGTGCACTGGAGCTGGGGCAACCGCCAGCAGCCGGGCCGCGCCCCGTTTGCGCAGCCGCTGTCGGCCAAGGCCAGTGACGCAGCCCGTGCCAGCCGGCTCTGGACCCTGAGCGAACAGCTCGTCGGCCTGGCATGACGGCCGCAGCGGCCTGGCCGCGCAGTGGCGCGGCGCAGCGCTGGCCGGCGTGGTGGCGCTGGCTGGTCGGCGTGTTGGCGCTGCTGGCCATCGTGGCAGCCGTGGCACGGCTCGAGGCCCTGTCGGACGGCGTGGCAGTCGAGAAGCTGCGCCTGGGCACGACGCCGGTCACCGTGTTCCGCCCTGCAGGCAGTGCAAGTGGTGCGGCCGGTGCGGCCGGTGCGGGCACCAGCGCCGTGGCGCCGGTGGTGCTGATCGCGCACGGCTTTGCAGGCTCGCAGCAGCTGATGCAGCCCTTCGCGCTGACGCTGGCGCGCAATGGCTTTGTCGCGGTCACCTTCGACTTCCCCGGCCATGGCCGCAACCCCGCACCAATGCGCGGCGGCCTGGCCGACCAGAACGCCAGCCAGCGCACACTGCTGGCCGCGATGGCCGAGATGGGGGGCTTTGCGCGCGGCCTGGCTGGGGCGGGTGGGGTTGGTGGCGGGGGTGGCGTTGGTGGGGCCGGTGGCGTTGGTGGGGCCGGTGGGGCCGGTGCCGGCCGCTACGCGGTGCTCGGGCATTCGATGGCCTCGGACATCATCGTGCGCCACGCACAGGCCGACCCGGCCGTGCAGGCCAGCGTCGGCGTCTCGCTGTTCGCGCCCAGCATCGTCGCCGACACGCCCGGCGACAGCCCGCGCAACCTGCTGGTCATCACCGGCGCGCTCGAGCCGCAGATGCTGGCCGACGAGGCGCTGCGGGTGGTCGCCCGCGTGGCCGGCGCCGGCCCGCAGACCGACACCACCTACGGCAGCTTCGACACCGGCACCGCACGGCGCGCGACACGCTCACCGGGCGTCGAACACATCGGCGTGCTGTACAGCGCGCACACCCAGGCCGAGACGCTGGCCTGGCTGAATGCCGCGTTCGGCCGTGCGCAGGCGCCGCAGCCCTTCATCGACGCCCGCAGCCCGGCGCTGGGGCTGTTGCTGCTGGGCGTGGTGGCGCTGGCGTGGCCGCTGTCATGGTTGCTGCCGCAGGTGGGCGTGGCAGGTCGTGGTGTGGCAGGTCTTGGCGTGGCAAGTGGTGGCGTGGCAGGCGGGCGCGTGTCCACACCGGCGGCCGCAGCGCCGCGTCGTCTCTGGTGGCGCTGGCGCGGCCAGGCGCCGCTGACGCTGGTGCCCGCGCTGGCCACGCCATTGCTGCTGTGGAAGCTGCCGAGCGACGTGCTGCCGATCCTGCTGGGCGACTACCTGCTGCTGCACTTCGCAGTCTACGGGCTGCTGACCCTGGGCGGGCTGTGGCTGCTGGGCCAGCGGCCCGCACGCCTGGCGGCAGGCCGCGCCACGGCACTCGCCATCGCGGTGCTGGCGGTCACCGCCTATGCGCTGTTCGCGGTGGGCGTGCCGGTCGACCGCTACCTGTTCAACCTGCGGCCCGAGGCGGTGCGCGTGCCGCTGGTGCTGGCGCTGTGCGCCGGCACGCTGCCGTACTTTCTGGCCGACGAGTGGCTGACCCGGGGCGGCGGTGCGCCACGCGGCGCCTATGTGGCGAGCAAGCTCGCCTTCCTGCTGTCGCTGGTGCTGGCGATTGCGCTGAACCCGCCGCGGCTGTTCTTCCTGGCGATCATCGTGCCGGCGATCCTGCTGCTGTTCA
>JBBRJU010000306.1:0-4176 GCA_038218895.1 Burkholderiales bacterium | reverse complement strand
GCAGGTGCGGTATGCCAAGGCGCACGCAGCGAAGTACGCCCATTTCGACCCGATGCCCGAGATCCGCGTCATTGCCCCGGGCCGCACCTACCGGGTGGACAGCGACGCCACCCATTCGCCGATGTTCCACCAGTGCGAAGGCCTGTGGATCGGCGAGAACGTCAGCTTCAAGGACCTGAAGGTGGTGTTCACCGCGTTCTGCCGCCAGTTCTTCGAGAGCGATGACCTGCAGCTGCGGTTTCGCCCCAGCTTCTTTCCGTTCACCGAGCCGTCGGCCGAAATCGACATCGCCTTTGCCAGCGGCCCGCTGAAGGGCCAATGGCTGGAGGTGGGCGGTTCCGGCCAGGTGCACCCGAACGTGGTGCGCAACTACGGGCTCGACCCCGAGCGCCACATCGGTTTTGCCTTCGGCATGGGCATGGACCGCCTGGCCATGCTGCGCTATGGCGTCAATGACCTGCGGCTGTTCTTCGAGAACGACCTGCGTTTTTTGCGCCAGTTCAACTGACGCCTGTCGCGTCACCCGCCCGAAGACATACCGAGTTCCCCGCCATGCAATTCCCTGAATCCTGGTTGCGCAGCTTCTGCAACCCGAACCTGAGCACCGCCGAGCTGGCCGACCTGCTGACCATGGCCGGCCTGGAGGTGGAAGATCTGCGCCCGGCTGCGCCGCCCTTCAGCCGCGTGGTGGTCGGCGAGATCGTCGAAGCCGAGCAGCACCCCAACGCCGACCGCCTGCGGGTGTGCCGGGTCGACGCCGGCGCGCACAGCAAGAGCGGCCTGCTTCAGATCGTTTGCGGCGCGCCCAATGCCCGCGTGGGCATCAAGGTGCCACTGGCCCTGGTGGGTGCCGAACTGCCGCCCGCCGAAGCTGGTGGCGGGCCGTTCCAGATCCAGCTGGGCCAGCTGCGTGGTGTGGAGAGCCAGGGCATGCTGTGCTCGGCGCGTGAGCTGAAGCTCAGCGATGACCACGGCGGCTTGCTGGAGCTGGATGCTGGTGCCCCGGTGGGCGCCGATGTGCGCAGCCTGCTGCAGCTCGATGACACGCTGTTCACGCTGAAGCTCACCCCCAACCTGGGCCGCGCGCTCAACGTCTACGGCATCGCGCGTGAGGTGGCTGCGCTGACTGGCGCGCCGTTGCTGGCCCCCAGCTTCCCGGCGGTGGCTGCGCAGCTGCCCGATGTGCTGCCGGTGGACGTGCAAGCGCCAGATCTCTGCGGCCGCTTCTCGGGCCGCATCATCCGCCACGTCAACACCCGGGCCAAGACACCCGCATGGATGGTCGACCGCCTGGCGCGCTGCGGCCAACGTTCGGTCACCGCGCTGGTCGACATCTCCAACTATGCGATGTTCGAGTTCGGCCAGCCCACCCATATTTTCGACCTCGACAAGATCCACGGCGGCCTGCAGGTGCGCTGGGGCCGCCCGGGCGAGACGCTGAAGCTGCTGAACGGCAACACGGTCGAGCTCGACGCCCAGGTGGGCGTGATCGCCGACGCGCGGGCGGTCGAATCACTCGCCGGCATCATGGGCGGTGATGCCACTGCGGTCTCAGCCGACACCCGCCATGTCTACGTCGAGGCGGCCTTCTGGTGGCCCGAGGCCGTGGCCGGCCGCGGGCGCCGCTTCAACTTCAGCACCGATGCCGGCCACCGTTTTGAACGTGGCGTGGACCCGGCGTCGACGGTCGCGCACATCGAACACATCACGCGCCTGATCATCGACATCTGCGGCACGCCCGAGACGGCCTGTGGGCCAGTCGACGACCAGCAGCCGGCCATGCCGCAGCACGCGCCCGTCACGCTGCGGGTGGCGCGCGCGGCCAAGGTCATCGGCATGCCGATCACCCAGGCGCAATGCGCCGCAGTTTTCCAGCGCTTGGGCCTGGCCTGCACCGCAGGCGAGGGCACGCTGGCGGTGACACCACCGAGCTGGCGCTTCGACCTGGTGATCGAGGAAGACCTGATCGAGGAAGTGGCGCGGGTCATCGGCTATGAGAACCTGCCGACCCAGGCGCCGCTGGCGCCCATCACCCCGCGGGTTCGGCCCGAGGCCAGCCGCAGCAGCTTTGCGGTGCGCCGCGCGGTGGCCGCGCTGGATTACCAGGAAACCATCAACTTCAGCTTCGTCGAGGCCCGCTGGGAGCAAGAGCTGCACGGCAATGCCGATGCGATCCGGGTGCTGAACCCGATCGCCGCGCCGCTGTCGGTGATGCGCAGCAGCCTGCTCGGCAGCCTGGTGCAGGTGCTGCGCCACAACCTGGCGCGCAAGGCAGCACGGGTGCGGGTGTTCGAGCTGGGCCGTGTGGTCTGGCGTGATGCCACCGTGGTGGCGGGCGACCTGGCCGTGGCCGGCATCTGCCAGCCGATGCGCCTGGCCGGCCTGGCCTACGGCCCGGTGGACAGCATGCAGTGGGGCAGCGCCGAGCGGCCGGTCGACTTCTTCGACATCAAGGGCGACGTTCAGGCGCTGTTGGCACCGCGCCAGGCCAAATTTGAAGCGACCGAGCATCCGGCCTTCCACCCCGGCCGCAGTGCCCGGGTGCTGATCGACGGCGTGGCCATCGGCGTGCTGGGTGAACTGCATCCGCGCTGGCGCCAGGCCTACGAGTTGCCACACGCGCCGGTGCTGTTCGAGCTGGACCTGGCCGCAGTGCAGGCCCAGCCGGTGCCGGCCTTTGCGCCCATTGCGCGCCACCAGGCCGCGCTGCGCGACCTGGCCTTGGTGCTGCCCGAATCGGCCACGCATGACGGCCTGGTGGCTGCGCTGCGGGCCGACCCGTCCGGCCTGGTGCATGCAGCCACGCTGTTCGACGTCTACAAGCCTGCCCAGCCCACCAGTGACATGGCGGCCGGTGAGCGCAGCCTGGCGTTGCGCCTGGAGCTGCTGGACGCCAACGCCACGCTGACCGACGACCGCATCGACGCAGCGGTGGCCGCTGCCCTGGCGCGCGCTGCGGCGGCGCAGGGCGCCCGCCTGCGCGGCTGACCCAACGTCGCCCCTGACATCCGAGGACACCCATGAGCACCGAAGACACGCCTGTCGGCCGCGTGATCCTGCCGTCGCTGGAGACGCCCACGCTGACCAAGGCCGAACTGTCGGAGTTGCTGTTCGAACGCCTGGGCCTGAACAAGCGTGAATCCAAGGACATGGTCGAGGCCTTCTTCGAACTGGTGCATGCCAACCTGGTGAGCGGCGACGACGTGAAGCTGTCCGGTTTTGGCAACTTCAACATCCGGCGCAAGGCGCCGCGCCCGGGCCGCAACCCGCGCACTGGCGAGGCCATCCCGATCAAGGCGCGCAATGTGGTCACGTTCCACGCCAGCCACAAGCTCAAGGCCGTGGTGCAAGGCGACACACCGCTCGAAGAGGACTTCGAGTAGAGTCTGAGTTCACATCCCCACCTCATTGATTTTCATGGAGAAATTGCTGCCTGCCATTCCGGCCAAGCGTTACTTCACGATCGGTGAGGTGAGCGACCTGTGTGGTGTCAAGCCTTATGTGCTGCGCTATTGGGAACAGGAATTCACTCAGCTCAAGCCGATGAAGCGGCGCGGGAACCGCCGCTACTACCAGCACCACGAGGTGCTGCTGATCCGCCGCATCCGTGATTTGCTCTACGACCAGGGCTTCACCATCAGCGGTGCCCGCAACCAGCTGGGCGATCTGCTGGCCGGTGCCGGCCGACTGCAGCCACCTGGCGCCGACGGCGACCCGTGGCCACCCGAGGGCACCGGCCCGGCAGCCGGCGAAACGGCTGACATGCCGGCTGGCGCGGCATCACACGGCCTGCCGTTGCCCGAGGTGCTGGAGCTGGAATCTGCGCAACTGCGTGCCGAGCTATTGTCGATCCGCGACCTGCTGCTGGTCTGATTGCGCCCTGTTTCGGCTATACTTTGCGGCTCAGTCGGGGCGTAGCGCAGCCTGGTAGCGCACTTGCATGGGGTGCAAGGGGTCGCGAGTTCGAATCCCGCCGTCCCGACCATATGAATCAAAGGCTCAGCGCTCTCAAGGGGCTGGGCCTTTTGGCTTTCTGGGCCTCATTTCTCGCGCTGGCGACGGGATGGGCAACAGAATTCGGTTGGCTGTCCCGTCTGGCGGTGATTTGTATGTGATCACCTGCGACTGGATCACGCCCCGCGTGCGTCGGTCTCTGACCGGCACCACCGGCACTGA
>JBBRJU010000305.1:0-4181 GCA_038218895.1 Burkholderiales bacterium | reverse complement strand
CGAAGTCGGCGGCGCAAGATCCTCGAATAGCGATGTCTCGGCCGCCAGCACGTCGCAATCGGTGGGTGTCGTCATGCCTTTAGCGTAGCCGCTGATTAGATCGCTGGACGAGGCGGGGGAAAAACTCTCACTCTCTCAGTGGTCGCCTGCTCAGCAACCCCTGGCTGCTGGGCGGGTTGACGCTGTCGATGCTGCTGCAGGCGCTGGTGCTGTACGCGCCCTTCATGAACACGTTGTTTCACACCGTGCCGTTGCCACCCGCTGCGCTGTTGCCGCTGGCGGCGCTGGCCAGCGTGGTGCTGTGGACCGAAGAGGGCCGCAAGCTGTGGGTGAGGATGCGCGGAAAGAAGCCCGCGCGTGGTCAGGAGCTGCCGGCGTGACGCTGACCATCCTGCTGCTGCAACTGCTGCTGGCCACAGTGACCTCGCTGCCCGAACTGGCCTCGGGCATCAGCGCCGTGGCCCTGGTGGGCGCGCCCAACCTGGCAGTGGGCAATGCGCTCGGCGCGTGCGTCATGAACCTGGCCTTCCTGTGGTGGT
Organism: Burkholderiales bacterium; assembly: GCA_038218895.1. Classification (GTDB taxonomy): domain Bacteria; phylum Pseudomonadota; class Gammaproteobacteria; order Burkholderiales; family Burkholderiaceae_C; genus Pseudaquabacterium. Next base: position 3,642 of record JBBRJU010000305.1, on the reverse strand, counting down.
GGACGCGCTGCAGCGCCAGCAGCCGATGTACCGCGACGCCAGCGCGGCGCACCTGCTGTCGGCCGGTTTTGGTGTCGTCATGCTGGGCTTTGTGGCCATGAGCCTGCTCACCGGCGCGCGTGCGCCCGCGGTGCTGCACGTGGGCCTTTACAGCCCGGCACTGCTGGGCATGTACCTGCTGGCACTGCGTGGTGAGCACGCGCACGAGCAGCAGGCGGTGCGCGCTGCCGTGGCGGCTGCCGGCGGTCAGGGGCTGGGTGACAGCGGCATCGACAAAGGGCGCGAGTGGCGTCGCTTCGCGCTGGCAGCGCTGGCAGCGCTGGTGGTGCTGGCGGCCGGTACCTGGCTGCCTCAGGTGGGCGACGCACTGGCGCCGACGCTGGGCCTGTCGCGCAGTTTTGTCGGCACCGTGTTCATGGCGGTGGTGACCACCCTACCCGAAATGGCCGTCACCGTGGCAGCACTGCGTCTGGGTGCGCTGGACTTGGCCATCGGCAACCTGCTGGGCACCAACCTCTTCAACGTGCTGGTGCTGGCCGTGGACGAGCTCTTCTGCACCCCGGGCCCGCTGCTGGCGGCGGCCGCGCTGGTGCACGCCGGCACCGAGGTGAAGGCGCTGGTGCACGCCGGCACCGAGGTGAAGGCGCTGGTGCACGCCGGCACCGAGGTGAAGGCGCTGGTGCACGCCGGCACCGAGGTGAAGGCGCTGGTGCACGCCGGCACCGCGGTGACGGCGCTGGTGATGACCGGGGTGGTCATCATCGGCCTGGTGATGCGGCCACATGGGCGTGTGCTGCGCGTGCTCAGCTGGGTCAGCGTGGGCCTGGTGGCGGCCCATGTCATCAACGCGGCCCTGGCCTTCCTGAGCGTGGCCTGAAGTGCGGAGCATCTGGCCATGCACGGCTCGATGGGACCCTTTGCCGAGATTGCGGCGCTGCTGCTGCTGTGCGCAGTGGCCGGTGCGGTGTTCGTTCGCCTGCGCCAGCCGGTGCTCATTGCCTACATCGTGGTCGGCATTGCGGTGGGCCCGGCCGTCTTCGGCTTGGTGACGGCACATGACCAGATCGACCTGCTGGCCCAGGTGGGCGTGGCGGTGCTGCTGTTTGCGGTGGGCCTGAAGCTGGACCTGCACCACGTGCGCCACATCGGGCCGGTGGCGCTGGCCACGGGGCTGGGCCAGCTGGCCTTCACCATCGTCATCGGCTTCGGGCTCGTACTGGCCCTGGGCAAGGGCCTGGTCGAGGCGTTGTACGTGGCGGTGGCGCTGACGTTTTCCAGCACCATCATCATCGTCAAGCTGCTGTCGGACAAGCGTGAACTCGACAGCCTGCACGGCCGCATCGCGGTGGGCTTTCTGATCGTGCAGGACCTGGCCGTGGTCGTGGCCATGATGGCCATGAGCGCGCTGCGCGGTACCGGCGCCGAAGGTTCACCGGCCGACAGCGGCTGGGTGACCGTTGTGGTGTCGCTGGCCTGGCGCCTGGCCCTGGCCGCTGCGGCGCTGTATGTGCTGATGCGTTGGGTGCTGCCACGTGTGGTGGCGGCCATGGCCCGGTCGCAGGAACTGCTGCTGGTGTTTGCCATTGCCTGGGGCGTGGCCCTGGCGGCGCTGGGCGAGTGGGCCGGCTTCAGCAAGGAAGCTGGCGCCTTCCTGGCCGGCTTTTCGCTGGCCTCCACGCCTTACCGTGAGGCCATGAACGCACGCCTGACCGGTATCCGTGACTTCCTGCTGCTGTTCTTCTTCATCGACCTGGGCGCCAAGCTCGACTTCTCGACCCTGGGGGCCGAGCTCTGGCCGGCGCTGGTGCTGTCGCTGTTCGTGCTGATCGGCAACCCGCTCATCGTGATGGCCATCATGGGCTACATGGGTTACCGCAAGCGCACCAGTTTCCTGGCCGGCTTGACGGTGGCGCAGATCAGCGAGTTTTCGATCGTCTTCGTGGCCATGGGCATCACGCTGGGGCACGTGGGCGTGCAGGCGCTGGCGCTGACCACGCTGGTGGGGCTGATCACGATCACCGTGTCGACCTACATGATCCTGTACTCGCAGCCACTGTACGAGCGGCTGGCCGGCGTGCTGGGCATTTTCCAGCGCCGTTCACCCTTCCGTGAACTGGCCGCCGAACAACAAGGTGATGGCTCCGCGCCGGCCCAGGCCATCGTCTTCGGCCTGGGCCGCTACGGCAGCCGGCTCTTCGAGCAGTTGCGCAGCGCCGGCGTGGCGGCCGCCGGTATCGACTTCGACCCCGAGGCCGTGCGGGCGCTGCAGGCCCGCGGCCTGCCGGTGCTGTACGGCGATGGCGAAGACCCCGAATTCCTGGCCACGCTGCCGCTGCGCCAGGCGCGCTGGGTGATCACGACCTTTCCGCAATGGGAATCCAACCGGGCCTTGTTGCACGCGCTGCGCGAGGTGGGCTACACCGGCCAGGTGGTGGGTGCCGTGCGCGACCCAGTGCACGGCCGCGCCCTGGTCCGCGCCGGCGTGACACAGGTGCTGAACCCCTTTGACGACGCTGCCGACTTTGCTGCCAGCCGCCTGGCAGCAGTCATCCTTGAACAGGAGCCCAAGCCATGAACGCACCCCGCACCCTGCTGGCCGCCACCGATTTTTCCGACCACGCCCGCCACGCCGCCGAGCGTGCCGCGCGCCTGGCCCACGAAACCGGCGCGTTGCTGACGCTGATGCACGTGCAGCCGGTCGCGGCGCTGCTGGCGCTGCGCCAGTGGCTGGGTCAGGGGCACGCGGCCGAGGCCCACCTGCTGGCACAAACGGCACAGCAGCTGCAAATCCTGGCCGACGGCCTGCAGGCCGCCCACAAGGTGCCGGTGCGCGCCGTGACCACCAGCGGGCCGGTGCTGGACGAACTGCTGCGTGAGGCGGCGCAGCAGCAGGCTGCCCTGCTGGTGCTGGGTGCCAAGGGCGTCGGCTTTGTGCGGCGCCTGGCCCTGGGCAGCACGTCCGAGCGCCTGCTGCGCCGCACGCAGTTGCCGCTGCTGGTGGTGCGGCAGAAGCCGCACGAAGCCTACCGGCGGGCATTGGTGGCGGTGGACTTTTCGGCCTGGTCGCTGAAGTCGCTGGCGCTGGTGCGGCAGGTGGCCCCGCACGCACAGCTGGTGCTGATGACCGTCTACCAGGTGCCCTTCGAGGAAAAGCTGCGCTTCGCCGGTGTCGACGCGGCCACCGTGGACCACTACCGCCAGCAGACCAAGGCAGAAGCGCTGCAGCAGGTGCACCTGCTGGCGCAGACCGCCGGCCTGAAGCCCGGCCACTGGGAGCCCTGCGTCGTGGAAGGCGAGGCCTGGCAACGCATCGTCGAACAGGAACAGGCACGCGACTGCGATCTGGTGGCGATGGGCAAACACGGCCAGTCCGTCACCGAAGATCTGCTGCTGGGCAGCGTGACGCAGCGTGTGCTGGCCGAGGGCGACACCGATGTGCTGGTGTCGACGACGCACGGCTAGCCCGGTGGAACAAGGAAAAGCAGCAGGAGCCCAGGTTTGGCTCAGAGCCGCACGTCCTCGATCGTGCGCTGCAGCCGGCTGCGTTCGGCGGCAAAGGCCATGAGGTGGCTTTCCACCGAGTCTTCGATCGACGAACTCAGCAGCGCCGGGTTCTTCTGGCCCACGGCCTGCACCCAGTCG
>JBBRJU010000304.1:0-4187 GCA_038218895.1 Burkholderiales bacterium | reverse complement strand
GGGCGCAGACCAGGCGCACGGTTGCGCCGCCGCCTGGTGCGCAGCGCTGGCGGGCGCGCGCCAGCATCTCGGGCGACTGCTCGATGCCGATGACCCGCCCCTTCGGGCCCACGCCCTGGCGCAGCAGGGGCAGGCTCAGGCCGGTGCCACAACCGACATCAAGCACGGTCTGCCCCGGCCTCAGCGCCAGTGCGGCGATCGCCTGGCAGCGCAGCGGCTCGAGCAGCGCGAGTTCCAGGTCGTAGGTGCCGGCACGGCCACGGTATTGCGCCAGCGCGGCCGCACGGTCGGGCCCGGCGGCTGGCGGCCGCGGCTGCGGCTGCGGTCTGGGCTTGCTGCTGCTGCGTGCCATGGCGTCGTCCGTTTCGGTGGTGTCAGCCAGGGGGTGCGGGTGCTGGTGGCGCGGTCACGGCATCGGCCGCAGCCGATGTACCGCCAGCCACCGGTGCGGATGCGGACGCGGGTGCTGGTGCTGGTGCTGGTGCTGGTGCTGGTGCCGGTGCGGAGTTCGCCGCCGTCGCGGCACCGGCCGTCGGTCCGGCCTTGGCCACAGCGGGGGCTTTCGGCGGTGCGCTCTTCGACGAGGTCGAGGCGGTGGCCACGGCGTTGCCCGCGCTGGCCTGGGCCGTCACCGTGGTGGTGTCGGCCGGCTGGCCGAACTTGCCCTCCAGGCCGGCCACCACCGTGACGAACAGGCGCTCCGAGGTGCCGAACAGCAGCGCCACGGCCAGCGCCAGCTCGCTGTAGGTCTCGCCCCAGCGCACCTTGGCGAACAGGGCGCCCAGCAGGTCCCATTCCACACCCAGCATCACCAGCAGCACACCCGACCAGCCGGCCAGCGCGCCGACCACCGGGCTGAGGAACAGCGTCACCCACGACTGCCCGTAGTCCGACGGCACCTGCTGGCGGCCAAGCATGCGGCTCAAGCGGCTCATCAGGCCGCCCACGGCGCCGAGCAGGAAGAACAGCGTATGGCCCAGCGTGGCCGACAGCAGCACGATGGGCAGCAGCCCGGTGGCCACCAGCCACAGCGTCTTCTTGTGCCAGGTGGCGGTGACGGCAAACTCGGTGTCCTGGCTGTCATAGACCCGGTTGCGGGCCTCACGCAGCAGCGCACGCCAGCGCTCGATCGACGGCAGCGCGCCGACCGCCAACGCCTGCTCGATGCGCCCGCGCAGCACGCTGGCGTCGGCCAGCGCGCCGTTGCGGTAGTCGGCCAGCGCAGACGTCAGGACCGCGTTGTCGGCAGCCCCCGTCGTCAGGGCAGCTGCGGTCCTGGCGAGGCGCGGCAACAACACGTCGTGGGCGTTCATCAACAGCGTGCGGTGCTCGGGCGGCATGTCGGGCGTGCGCGGCACGAGCACCGGTTCCAGTTGCTTGCTCAACAGCGCACCGGTCTGCAGAACAGCACGCAGGCGTTCGGTGCAGGCCGTGCGCAGACCGGCCGCCGCAGTACCTGACAAGGCTGCGTCCAGGGCCTGGCTGAGTGCGTCGCCAGTACAGCCCTGCAGGAACGCCAGGGTCTCGCGCAGCATGGCGGTGGGGGCGTCGCCGATGTCCAGCGGGCTGTGCGCCAGTTCGGCGCGCACGGCTTCGGCCAGCGCCCTGGACTCGGCGGTATCGAGCGTGCGCAGCTGCACCTCGGCATCTTCCAGCGCCACGCGCAACTCGTCGGCGCCCGTCAGCATCGCCAGCTGCTCCTTGGCCTCGTGCACCAGTTGCCAGGCAGCGTGTTCCTGGCCGCGGCTCCAGAAGATCACGTCGGGCGAACGCCAGGCGGTGTCGATGCGCAGCAGGCGATGCGCATGGCCCAGCAGGTCCTTGACATGCGCCACCTCGGTGGCCTTGGCATCGGGCTGGGCGGCCAGGTTCAACAGCCGGGCGTCGACGGTGTCGATCTCGGCCTGCAGCAGTTCACGCGCCGGCCGCGCCACCATGTGCCAGCGCACGACGATCATGGCCGCGAAATACAGCAGCGCCACCAGGCTGACCCACACGAAGCCCAGCCCACCTGCGCAGGACGGCGGCGCGTTGCGCGCGGCGCACGAGGCAGTGGCCTTGCCGCTCAAGGTGGTGGCCACCCGGCTGTTGCCGGTGGCGGCATCGGTGACGACGACCGCGCTGTCGGTGGCGCCCACCACGCTGGGCAGGAAGCGGATGCTCACGGCGCAGGAGCCGCCCGGTGCGATCTGGCAACTGGCGGGTTGCAGGGTGAAGTCGCCACCGGCGCGCAAGTCGTAGCGCGCGGGGGCCGAGGCTGCGGCGTCAGCCTCGAGCGTGAGCGTGCGCGCGGCGCTGGCCGAACCGACGGGCCGATCATCGAACTTGATTGCTTCGGCAGGCTTGAAGCGCAACGCGGCCAGGCCCCTGGCGGTGGCGGCAGCTGCAGCAGGGGCGGTCGACGTCGCAGGCACCGCCATCTCGGCTGGCGCCAAGCCCGGCGAGCGTGCCGGCGCGCTGCCGGCCGCAGCTGCGGTTGCAACTGCCTCAGGCGGTGCCGAGGCCGGCAGCGCGGTGGCCGCCCACAGGCCGTTGCAGGCCATCAGCGCGACGCCCAGGACGCCGCAGATGCGCCATGCCGCCGGCCAGCCGGCCCGCACTTCCAACGGTTCGCCAGGCAATGCACTCTCCTCGGCGGCGCCCGGTTCGGTCACCGGCCCGCACAAGGCTTTTCTCCGCCCGCCAGCGGGGCAGCAACTTGCGGTGGATCAAGGCCGGGGCGCTGCCCCGGCGGGCCCGTCAACCGCCGGCGCGCTTGGCCTGGTGGCCCTCGGCCAGCAGCAGCGCCATCACGCGTTCGGCGTGGTCGCCCTGCAATTCCAGCCCGCCGCGCTGGATGGTACCGCCGGCGCCGCAGGCGGCGCGCAGCCGCTTGCCCAGCGCGGCCAGGGCCTCGGCGCCGAGCGGCAGGCCGCGCACCACGGTCACGGTCTTGCCGCCGCGGCCCTGCTTCTCGCGCGTGACGCGGGCGATGCCGTCGCCGTCCGGGGCGGCCTGGGCCAGCGCCTTGCACTGGCAAGCCGCCAGCGGCTGGCGACAGCCCGGGCACATGCGGCCGGCTTCGGTGCTGTAGACCAAGCCCCCGCCGCCGTTCTTGTCGTTCTTGCGCATGACCGGTCCAGCCCGGCCGTCAGGTCGGAAACTGCTCCCGCAGCTTGAGCTTCCAGAACTTGCCGGTGCTGGTGCGCGGAATCGCGTCGATGAACTCATAGCGCTCGGGCAGTTGCCACTTCACAAAGCCTCGTTCCAGCATCAGTGCATTCAGCGCCGCCGGCGCCACCGTCTGGCCGGGTTTCAGCACGATGCAGGCCAGCGGCCGCTCGCTCCACTTCACATCCGGGATGGCGATCACCGCAGCCTCCGCCACCGCCGGGTGGCTCATCAGCACGTTCTCCACGTCCACGCTGCTGATCCACTCACCGCCGCTCTTGATCAGGTCTTTAGTGCGGTCGGTGATGCGCACGGTGCCCAGCTTGTCCATCGTCGCCACATCGCCGGTGCGCAGCCAGCCGTCGGGCGTGAACTTGTCGGGCGTGACCGGCACCTCGTGGTAGCTGCCAGTGATGAATGGCCCGCGCACCTGGAGCTCACCCATGGTCTGGCCGTCCCAGGGGGCGATGCTGCCGTCGTCACTTTGCAGGCGCATGTCCACCAGCGGCGCCGGCGTGCCGGCCATGGCGGCGCGGCGGTAGCGCTCGTCACTACTGGCACCGGCCAGTTCGGCACGCGGGTAGCTGATGGTGGCAATCGGGCTGGTCTCGGTCATGCCCCAGCCCTGCATGATCCAGATGCCGTGCTTGTCGAAGGCGCGGATCAGCGCCTCGGGCACTGCGGCGCCGCCCACCAGGCTGCGCATGCCGGCAGGCAGCGTCCAGCGCCCTGGCGTCTCGGTCAGGGCGCGGTCGTAGGTCTGGATCAGGCCCATCCAGATGGTGGGCACGCCCAGGCTGAGCGTGGGTGGGTGGGCCTGCATCAGGTCGAGCAGGTCGTCGGGGTGCAGGTGCGGGCCGGGGAACACCAGCTTGGCCCCCACCATCACCGCGCCATAGGGCATGCCCCAGCTGTTGGCGTGGAACATCGGCGTCACCGGCAGCACCACGTCGTTGCCCTTCAGGCCCCAGTGGTCGGCCAGGCAGCCCACCAGGGTGTGCAGCACCGTGCTGCGGTGCGAATAGGCCACGCCCTTG
>JBBRJU010000303.1:0-4199 GCA_038218895.1 Burkholderiales bacterium | reverse complement strand
AGCACGCCGGCAGGGGCTGACACCGGGCGGACACACCCGCCGGCGCGATCCATGTCAGCATGCACGCCCGGGCGCCAGCTGAATTGGCGCGGGCGCCTGCCCCCACCGCAACCTGCGGTGCCCTCATTCGACGGAGACCCCTATGCGTGACTACCTCAAGTTCTACATCAACGGTGCCTGGGTCGACCCGGTCACCCCGAAGACGCTGGATGTGATCAACCCCGCCACCGAAGGCGTCGCCGGGCGCATCAGCATGGGCAGCGCTGCCGATGTGGACGCGGCCGTCAAGGCTGCCCGCGCGGCCTTTGCCAGCTATTCACAAACCAGCGTCGCCGACCGGGTGGCCCTGCTCGAGGCGATCCTCGATGAATACAAGAAGCGCTACGCCGACATGGCCGCAGCCATCACCGAGGAGATGGGCGCGCCGGCCATGCTGGCGCAAAAGGCCCAGGCTGCGATGGGCGTGGGCCACCTGAGCACCGCGCTGAATGTGCTGAAGGACTACAAGTTCAGCGAGCAGCGCGGCAGCACCCTGCTGGCCAAGGAGCCCATCGGCGTTTGCGGCCTGATCACCCCTTGGAACTGGCCGGTCAACCAGATCGCCTGCAAGGTGGCGCCGGCCCTGGCCGTGGGCTGCACCATGGTGCTCAAGCCCAGCGAGCTGTCGCCGTTCTCGGCCCAGATCTGGACTGAAATCATGCACGCCGCCGGCGTGCCGGCGGGCGTGTTCAACCTGGTCAACGGCGACGGCCCGACCGTGGGCGCGGCCCTGTCCAGCCACCCAGAGGTCGACCTGGTGTCGTTCACCGGCAGCACGCGTGCGGGCATCGAAGTGGCGCGCAATGCGGCGCCCACCGTCAAGCGGGTGCACCAGGAACTGGGCGGCAAGAGCCCCAACATCATCCTGCCAGATCTCGTGGGGGCTGATTTCCAGAAGGCAGTGACCGCTGGCGTGCGCGGCGTGATGAGCAACAGCGGCCAGAGCTGCAACGCCCCCACCCGCATGCTGGTGCCCAACGACCGCATGGACGAAGCCCTGGCCATCGCCAAGGCTGCCGCCGAAGCCACCACCGTGGGTGAGCCGGTGGCCAGCGGCGCCGCGCTGGGCCCGGTGATCTCGGCCGCCCAGTGGGACAAGATCGAGACCCTGATCGCCAAGGGCATCGACGAAGGCGCCACCGTGGTGGCCGGCGGCCTGGGCAAGCCCGCCGGGCTGGAAACCGGCTACTACGTCAAGCCGACGGTGCTGGGCCATGTGAACAACCAGATGACGGTGGCACGCGAAGAAATCTTCGGCCCGGTGCTCACGATCCTGGGCTACGACACGGTGGACGAGGCGGTGGCGATTGCCAACGACACGCCTTACGGTCTGGCGGCCTATGTGTCGGGCACCGACGTCGCCGCCACCCAGAAGGTGGCCAGCCGCCTGCGCGCCGGCCAGGTCAACATCAACAGCGCCGGGCCCGACCTGATGGCGCCGTTCGGCGGCTTCAAGCAATCGGGCAACGGGCGTGAATGGGGTGAGCACGCGTTTGGCGAGTTTCTGGAGACCAAGGCGGTGCTGGGCTACGCGGCCAAGCAAGCCTGAGCTTGCACCCAAGCCCGGGCTTGTCGCCCGGCAGCTTGGGCCAGGCATCACGTCCTGCGTTCACGCTGATCCTGGACTGCGGGCCGCGCCTGCAGGTCGGGCGATGATTGGCGCTCTGGTCCGTTGCTGGTGACTGGTGACTGGTTGTTTGGTGGCTGGTGCGGCTTGCTGGTGCTTCGCCGATTTGCTGCAGCGCGCCGGGTCTCGCCCCGGCGGGCGACCAACTTTCTGCTGCGCCAGAAAGTTGGACAAAGAGGCGCTTTTTTTTAACTTTCCGATGCCAGCGCAGCGCTTGGCGGCATCGAGGCGGGCGACTCGCCTGTTCGGCTCGCACATCGCCAGCCGGACACTGCACGGCCATTCCACGGCCGTGCCCCCCCGGTCAGGGCTGTCATGTCAAAACCACGGCAGGGCACGGTCGGTACATGCGGCGACCGTGCAGAACCGCAGACATCGAAGCCGCCGACGACCTGCATGCGCAGACCGAGCGTGACGACGGTCTGCGCAGCGGAACCACTGCTGAAGCGACCGCGGTCGCCAGGGGCAAGGTGTTCGAGCCGGACAGGCGAGGCGTAGCGCCTGGGCCTGATCAAGCACGCGGTGCCGTTCGCCAAGTTCGAAACGCGTTTCTTGGGTGACTTTCTTGTCGCGACAAGAAAGTGACCCGCCAGCCGGGGCGGGACCCGGCGCGCTGCAGCAAATCGGCGAAGCAGCAGCACGACGCGCCAGCAACCAACCGCCAGTCACCAACGGCAGCTCAGAGGCCCAAGCCGCCATCACCGCCGACTGACCACCAGGCGACACCGCCAGCGACACCGGCACGTCTAGAGTGCACTCCACATGACTGGCCCCCTGTTGTTCACCCCCCTGACCCTGCGTGACCTGGTGTTGAAGAACCGGGTGGTGGTCGCGCCCATGCACCAATATGCCGGGGAGCGCGGCTTTGCCACCGACTGGCACCTGATGAACGCCGGCCGCTATGCCGCTGGTGGGGCCGGCTTGTTCATCGTCGAATCCACCAAGGTCGAGCGGCGCGGCTGTGGCACGGTGGGCGATCTGGGGCTGTGGGATGACGCCTTCATCCCGGGCCTGCGGCGCATTGCCGATTTCACCCGGGCCTGCGGCGCGGCGGTGGGCATCCAGCTGGGCCATTCCGGGCGCAAGAGCCGCACCGCCCGCCCCTGGGAAGGCGGCCGGCCGCTGACGCCTGAAACCGCCAACGTGCCCGACTGGGAACGGTGGGAACTGGTGGCGCCCAGCGCCATTGCCGCCGACGCCCGCGCACCGGTGCCGCGCGCACTGTCGCGCAGCGAGATCGCCGACGTGGTGCAGGCCTTCGGACGCGCCACCGCCCGCGCCGCGCAGGCCGGCTTCGACCTGGTGGAACTGCATGGCGCGCATGGCTTCCTGATCCACCAGTTTCTGAACCCGCTGTCGAACCAGCGCACGGACGACTACGGCGGCAGCCCGGCCAATCGCATGCGCTTTGCGCTGGACGTGGCCGAATGCGCCCGCGCCGCCTGGCCGGCGCACAAGCCGCTGTTCATGCGCCTGTCGGTCGACGACGGCACCGGCTGGGACCCCGCTGCCAGCGTACTGCTGGCGCGTGCGCTGAAGCAACGCGGCGTGGATGTGATCGATTGCTCGGGCGGCGGCATGCTGGCCGGCCCGGTGCCCGGCACACCACCGGCCTACGGCTACCAGGTGCCCTATGCCGCGCGCCTGCGCCAAGAAGCCGGCATTGCCACCATGGCGGTGGGCCTGATCGTGCATGCGGACCAGGCCGAAGCCATCTTGCAGCAGGGCCAGGCCGACCTGGTGGCCCTGGCGCGTGAGCTGCTGTACAACCCAAACTGGCCGCTGGACGCAGCGCAGAAGCTGGGCGCCGACCCGCAGTTTGCGCTGCTGCCGCCGGCGGCCGGCTGGTGGCTTGAAAAGCGCAGCGCCAGTGCGCCCGGCCTGCAGCCGTCCACCTTCGGCCCGGCCCGCTGATTCCCACCTCCAACCTGCCATGATGACCACTTCCAACCCCCAGCTGGGCGACGCCCTGACACTGCCGCGCGGCCCGGCCATGGCCAACCGCTTCATGCTGGCGCCGCTGACCAATTGGCAGAGCAACGCCGACGGCACGCTGGCCGAGGCCGAATACCACTGGCTGACGATGCGCGCCCGCGGCGGCTTCGCCATCACCATGACCTGCGCCGCCCATGTGCAGCGCGGCGGCCAGGGCTTCCCCGGCCAGCTCGGCGTGTGGTCGGACGCGCACCTGCCGGGCCTGCAGCGGCTGGCCGCCGGCATCCATGCGGGCGGCGGCGGCTCGTCGCTGCAGATCCAGCATTCGGGCCGCCGATCCGACCCCAAGCTGACGGGCGAGCAGGCCGTGGCACCCTGGGACGACGCCGAAACCGGTGCCCGCGCGCTGACCACCGCCGAGGTGGAACAGCTGATCGAAGACTTCATCACCGCTGCCGTGCGGGCCGAACGCGCCGGCTTCCACGGCGTGGAGCTGCACGGCGCCCATGGCTACCTGCTGGCGCAGTTTCTCGATGCCGAGCACAACCAGCGCAACGACCGGTTCGGTGGCAGCTTCGCCAACCGCTGCCGGGTGCTG
>JBBRJU010000302.1:0-4202 GCA_038218895.1 Burkholderiales bacterium | reverse complement strand
CGAAGCGACCGCGGTCGCCAGGGGCAAGGTGTTCGAGCCGGACAGGCGAGGCGCAGCGCCCGGGCCTCATCAAGCACTGGGTGCCGTACGCCAAGTTCGAAACGCGTTTCTTTGGTGACTTTCTTGTCGCGACAAGAAAGTGACCCGCCAGCCGGGGCGGGACCCGGCGCGCTGCAGCAAATCGGCGAAGCAGCAGCAAGACGCGCCAGCAACCAACCGCCAGTCACCAACGGCAGCTCAGAGCCCATAGCTGCCTCACCGCCCACCACGCTCATCTGCCCGCGGCTCATCTTGCGCATCGAAATGCTGCACCAGGGCGCGCAGGGCTTCGCGCATGCGCTCCAGGTCCGGCGCGCCCAGAGCCTGCAGGCGCTGGGCTTCATGGGCTTGGGCGTCGGCCAGCAGCGGCGCCACATGGCCCAGGCCGGCGGGGGTGAGCGACACGCGCGCGCGGCGGGCGTCGGCGGCATCGGCCTGGCGCTGCACCCACCCCTGGATCACCAGCCGGTCCAGTGTCTTGGTGACGGTGGGCTGCTGCGCCAGCACCTCCAGTGCCAGCTGGCCCACGGTCAGTGGCGGGCTGTCCGACAGCGTGGCCAGCACCCGCCATTCCAGGGAATTGAGCCCGGCTGCGCGCAGCCTGGGCTCGAAGCCACGCCACAGCGCGTGGCTGGCACGCGCCAGCAGGTACGGCAGGTGCTGGTGAACAAAGCGGCCGTGCATCGTGCTGGTGGTGAAATCCCGCTTGCCCTGAGTCAATGAATTTTCATACATTCACGCGACGATGCCACCACCGGACATTCCCGCAAACCCGCTCATTGCGGCCCTGCTGCCGCCGCCACCGCAGGCGCTGCGCGCCGCGCTGGGGCGGTTTGCCACGGGCGTCACCATCATCACCTGCAATGCGCCAGGCGGTGTGCCGGTGGGGCTGACGGCCAATTCCTTCTGCGCGCTGTCACTCGACCCGCCGCTGGTGCTGTGGAGCCTGCGCCAGGCCAGCAGCTGCCTGCCCGCGTTTGATGCGTCGCCGCATTTCGCCGTCAATGTGCTGGCCGACAACCAGGTGGACCTGTCGCGCCGTTTTGCGTCAGCCCAGGCCGACAAGTTTGCCGAAGGCGCCTGGGGCTGCGGCCTGGGCGGCGTGCCGGTGCTGGCCGGCTGCGCTGCGGTTTTTGAATGCGAGGTCGCCAGCCGCCAGATTGCGGGTGACCATGTGTTGTTCATCGGCCGCGTGTTGCGGCTGGCCGATCTGTCGGTGGCGCCGCTGCTGTTCCAGGGTGGCCATTACCGGATGTTGGGGGAAATCTTGTGAGCACGTTCGGGACGATGAACCAGCGCATCGAAGCCAAGTGGATCGACAGCTTCGCCGACGTCTTCCGCCTGTGCGGCGTCAAGCCTGGCGATGCCTGTGCGGTGCTGTCGGAAACCCAATCCCGCGCCAGCCTGGTGCAGCTGAGCGAGCTGGCGCTGGCGCGGCTGGGCGCGCGCTGGTTCCATGTGGTGCTGCCCACGCCGAAGCAGACCGCGCCGGTGCCGGTGCGGTCCACCGGCGCGTCCGACGCCATCGGCCGGCTGGAGCCGGTGGTGGCGGCGCTGGCCGGCAGTGTGTTCATCGCCGACTGCACGGTCGAAGGCCTGCAGCATGCGGTGGAACTGCCGCAGATCCTGAAGGGCGGCGCCCGGGTGCTGGTGGTCAGCAACGAGCACCCCGAGATCCTGGAGCGCACCGCGCCGCATGCCGAAGACGAAGCCCCGGTGCGCGATGCGATGCGGCTGCTGAAGACCGCGCGGGTAATGCAGGTCACCAGCGCTGCGGGCACCGACCTCACCATCTCGCTGACTGGTGCGCGGGTGGGCGGGGTGTGGGGTTTCAGCGCCAAGCCGGGCACGCTGGCCCACTGGCCGGCCGGGCTGGTGCTGGCGTTTCCGGCGGCGGGCGCGGTCAACGGCACCTTGGTGCTGGCGCCGGGCGATGTGAACCTGACCTTCAAGCGCTACCTGGCCGATGCGGTGACGCTGCGCATCGCCAACGACCATGTCACCAGCATCGAAGGCCACAGCGTGGACGCCGAGCTGATGCGCGGTTACCTGGCCGCCTGGGGCGACCGTGAGGCCTATGCCGTCAGCCACGTCGGCTGGGGCCTGAACCGCCGCGCCCGCTGGGACGCAATGACCTTCTACGACAAGGCCGACTTCAACGGCACCGAACTGCGCGCCTTTGCCGGCAGCTTTCTCTACAGCACCGGCGCCAACGAAGTGGCCGGCAGGCACACGCTGGGCCATTTCGATCTGCCGATGCGCGGCTGCACCGTCACCATCGACGGCGTGGCGGTGGTCACTGCCGGCGCGCTGGTGTGATGGCTGCGCAACTGGTCACCAGTGCGCCGCTGGCTTATCTGCAGTGGCAGGGCGGCGGCCCGACCGTGCTGTTGCTGCATGGCGTGGGCGGCGGTCGGGTGGCCTGGGACGACGGCGTCAGCGACACCGGTGCGGCGCTGGCAGCGGCTGGTTTCAATGCGCTGGCCATCGATTTTCCGGGTTATGGGCTCTCCGCGCCGCTGCAGCCCTGCGTCCTGGCTGGCATGGCCGGTGCGGTGCTGGCCACCATCGGTGCACTGGGTGGTGCGCCTGTGGTCCTGGTGGGCCACAGCATGGGCGGCATGGTGGCGCAAGAGGTGATCGCTGCTGCGCCGCAGGCGGTGGCTGGCCTGGTACTGGCCGGCACCAGCCCCGCCTTCGGCAAGCCGGGCGGGGATTGGCAGCAGGCCTTTCTGCAATCACGCTTCGCGCCGCTGGACGCCGGCCTGGGCATGGCCGGCCTGGCCGCGCAACTGGTGCCTGCGATGGTGTCGCCGGACTGCGCAGCGCCGGCCATGGTTGCCGCGCAGGCCATGATGGCGGCGGTGCCCGAGGCCACTTACCGCGCTGCGGTGGCGGCCCTGGTGGCGTTCGATCGCCGCGCCAACCTGCCGCACATCGCCGTGCCCACGCTGGTGCTCACCGGCGAGCACGACCGCACCGCCGCGCCCGAAGTGGCGCGCAAGATGGCGCAGCGCATCCCCGGTGCGGCCTGCCACATCCTGCCCGGAGCCGGCCACCTGCTCAACATCGAGCAGCCGGCAGCCTTCAACACCGCGCTGCTGCAGTTTCTGCAGCCGCACTGATTCCAGGAGCCACCGATGTCTGCCGTGCTTGCCCAAGATGCCGAAACCCGTGCCGAAACCGCGGCTGTCGTTCGCACCCGCTATGTGCCCTCGCACATCTGCGGCAACCCCGGCGCCTTGACGCCGCTGCAGCGCGAGCTGATCGGCCGCGTCACCGCGCTCGGGCCGCAGTTTGCCGCCCGCGCCGAGCGCTATGACCGCGAGGCCAGCTTTCCCTTCGCCAACTACGACGACCTGCGGGATGCCGGCCTGCTGGGCATCTGCGTGCCCGCGCGCTTTGGCGGCCTGGGGGCAGATTTCGCCACCTACGTGATGGTGTCCGCCGAGATCGGCCGCTGGTGCGGCGCCACCGCCCTCAGCTTCTACAGGCATGTGTGCAGCTGCCTGTGGGCCGGTGAAGTTGCCGACAGCCTGGACATGACACCCGCACAGCGTGCCGACCACGATGTGAACCGCGCGCTGCACTTCGGACGCATCGTCAACGAGGGCAAGGTCTACGCCCAGCCCTTCAGCGAAGGCGGCGCCGCCGCCGCCGGCGCCGCGCCCTGGGGCACCACCGCGCAGAAGGTGGATGGCGGCTACCTGGTGAGCGGCAAGAAGATCTTCGCCAGCCTCGCCGGCGCGGCCGACACCTATGGCGTCTTGTGCACGCTCGACCGGCCTGACCGCGCCAGCGGTGGCAGCCGGCGTGATGCCATGTACCTGGCCGTGCCGGCGGACGCCCCCGGCGTGCAGGTGGTGGGTGACTGGGATCCATTGGGCATGCGCGGCACGGTCAGCCGCAACCTGCTGTTCAAGGACGTGTTCGTGCCCGAGACGGCGCGCATGATGCCCGAGGGCCTGTACTTCCAGGCCGCCAGCCGCTGGCCGCACATGTTTGCCACGCTGTCGCCCACCTACCTGGGCGTGGCGCAGGCCGCGTACGACTTCACCGTGCAATACCTGCGCGCCGAGGTGCCGGGCATGCCGCCGGTCAAGCGCCGCATGTACCCGACCAAGCAGTACGCGGTGGCCGAGATGCGCATCAAGCTGGAGGCC
>JBBRJU010000301.1:0-4225 GCA_038218895.1 Burkholderiales bacterium | reverse complement strand
GGCGCATCACCGCCTCGGCGGCCACGGCATTCCGCGCACCCACGCTGTACCAGCGCTTCAGTGAATACGGCCTGGCCACGCTGACGCCCGAAAAGGCGCGCAATGTGGAACTGGGCCTGCGATGGGCAGAGGGCAGCACCGCGTTCAGCGCCACCGCCTGGCGCAACCGGGTGCGCAATCTGATCGGCTTCGGCGACCCCGGCCCCTGCGCCAACAGCTTCGGCTGCTACGAGAACGTAGGCCGGGTGCGCTATGAGGGCGTCACGCTGACCGGCCGCAGCATCCTGGCCGGCGTGGGCCTGCAGGGATCGATCGACTGGCACGACCCGCGCAACCTGGACACCGACACGCTGCTGGCCCGGCGCGCCCGGGTGATGGGCAAGCTGGCGGCCGACACCAGCTGGGCCGGCTGGGCGCTGGGCCTGGAGTGGCAGGCTGCTGGCGCGCGTTACGACAACGCCGCCAACACCCAGCGCATGGGCGGCTACGGCATCGTCAACCTGCGGGTCTCGCGGCCGCTCACGCCGGGCTGGCAGCTGGAGGCTCGGGTGGACAACCTGGGCGACAAGGACTACCAGCTCGCCCGCACCTACCCCACCGGCGGGCGCATGGTGCAGGTGGGCTTGCGCTGGCAGTTGCCGGACTGACCGGTCGCGCTCCACCCCCGATGGGCCTCACCGGCACCCGCCTCACCGTCCTGGCGCTGGCCTTGCTGCTGGCGCTGGGCCTGGCCGTGGCTGCCGGCCTGGCGCTGGGCACCGCTGGCTTCGACCCGGCGCTGATCGCCACGCTGCGCGCCCCGCGCGTGGCGGCTGCGGTGGGTGTGGGCGCGCTGCTGGCGCTGTCGGGGCTGGCCATGCAGGTGCTGCTGCGCAACCCACTGGCCGACCCCTACGTGCTGGGCACCTCGGGCGGCGCGGCGGTGGGCGGGCTGCTGGCGCTGATGGCTGGCGCCAGCCTGTGGCTGGGTGCCGGCCTGGGCGCACTGGGCGCAGGTGCACTGCTGTTGATGCTGACCCGCAGCGCGCTGGCCTCCACCGACGACGCTTCGCCCCGCCTGGTGCTCACCGGCGTGATGCTGGCCAGCTTGTGCGGCGCGTTGGCCACGCTGCTGCTGGCGCTGACGCCCGACCAGCAATTGCGCGGCGCGATCTTCTGGCTGGTGGGTGACCTGTCCGGCGCGCAGGGCGGCCCGCTGTGCGGCGCGGTGGCCGTGGCCTTTGCCGCAATGCTGATGGCGCGTGACACCGCCATCGACCGGCTGCAGCTGGGCACCGAGGTGGCGGCGCTGCTGGGCGAGCCAGTGCGCCGGCTGCGCCTGTTGCTGCTGGTGAGCGCCTCGCTTGCCGCAGGGCTGGCGGTGGCCAGTGCCGGCGCCATCGGCTTTGTGGGCCTGGTGGTGCCACAGGCACTGCGCTTGCTGGGCGTGCAACGCATCCGTGATCTGGCCTGGATGAGTGCGGTGGGCGGCGCCACGCTGCTGACGCTGGCCGACCTGCTGGCGCGCACCGTGGTCTCGCCACTGGAGCTGCCGGTGGGCGCGGTGATGGCCCTGCTGGGCGCGCCGATGTTCATCACCGTGCTGGCGCGGGGCACACGCTGATGGCCGACACACCGCCGCTGCTGGAAGCCCGCAGCCTGGCGCTGCAGGCCGCCGGCCGGCCGCTGGTGACGGGGCTGGACTGGCAGGTGCACGCCGGTGAGCGCTGGTGCGTGATCGGCCGCAATGCCGCCGGCAAGAGCACGCTGTTGCG
The DNA here is from genome assembly GCA_038218895.1 of Burkholderiales bacterium. GTDB lineage: Bacteria > Pseudomonadota > Gammaproteobacteria > Burkholderiales > Burkholderiaceae_C > Pseudaquabacterium. The sequence continues at coordinate 2,471 of JBBRJU010000301.1, read as the reverse complement.
TGCCCTGGCCGGCTTGCCGGTGCCGCAGCGCCAGGGCGACGTGCGCTGGCTGGGCCGCAGGCAGGCCGACTGGCCCGCAGCAGATGCTGCCTGGGCCCGCGCCTACGCGCCGCAGCAGGCGGTGGACCGGTTCCAGCTCAGCGTGCAGCGGCTGCTGGCGCTGTCCACCGTGCGGCCCGGCCTGCACAGCGCCGAGGCGCTGCTGGCCGACCTGGACGCGCAGTGGCTGGCCGAGCGTGGCGTGATGCAGCTCTCGGGCGGCGAGCGCCAGCGCATCGCGCTGGCGCAATGCGTTCTGCAAGGCGCGCCGCTGATGTTGATGGACGAGCCGGTGTCGTTCCAGGACCCGGCGCACCAGGCCCAGGTGGCGCGCTGGTTGGCGCGGCTGGTGGCACCGGGCGGCGAGGCGGCATTGGTGGTGACCGCGCACGACGTGAACTGGATCCTGCGCACCGCCACCCATGTGCTTGCGCTGCTGGGCGACGGCCGCTGGCAGGCCGGGCCTTGCGCCGAGTTGATCCAGGCGCCGGTGCTGGAGCAGGTGTACGGTTGCGGCTGGCGCGAGGTGGGCGGGTTCTGGGTGGCCAACTGACGCGCCGACAGCGGGCCGACGGCGGGCGCAGCCTCAGCGCTGGCGGGCCTGGTCAATCGCCTCGCACAGCGCCTGCACGCCGTCGATGAAGCTCGGCGTCATACCCGCCAGGCGATGGCCGGGCAGGGCGACCAGGTGGCCGTTCTTCACCGCCGACACGCTGGTGAACCGCTGCCAGGGATCCAGGCGGGCCGGCTCGTCGGGTGAACCACCGGTCACCACCAGCTGCGGGTCGGCCGCCACCGCAGCCTCCCAGCCGACGGTGGGCGTCAGCGCCGGTTGCTGGCCGAACACGTTGATGCCACCGCAGGCCACGATGGCCTGGTCGATCAGGTGGCCGCGGTTCACCGTCATCAGTGGCGCATGCCAAAGCTGGTAAAAAACCCGCACCGGTGGGCGACCGGCGTAGCGCGCGCGCAGGGCCTGCCAACGCGCCTCGGTCTGTGCTGCAGCGGCGTTGGCCACCGCCTGGGTGCCGAACAGCGTGCCCAGCCGGCGCAGGGTGTCGGCGATGCCCTCGACGCTGTTGATCTCGTTGCTGAACACTGGCACGCCCAGGCTCAGCAAACGCTGCTGCTGGCGTGGGTTGATGCCGCTCTTCCACAGCAGCAGCAGATCCGGCCTCAGGCCGGCGATGGCCTCCAGGTTGACGGCGAAGGCGTCGCCCACCACCGGCAGGCGCGCGGCCTCGGGCGGGTGCTCGCTGAAGCGCATCACGCCCACCACCTGGGTGCCGGCACCGGCGGCGAAGGCCAGCTCGGCCAGGTGCGGCGCCAGGGTGATGGCGCGGCGCGCCGGGGCAGGCAGGGTGAGGGTGGCGCCGGCATCGTCGCGCACCGTGACCTGGGCGGCTGTGGTCAGCATGGCTGGTGCGGCCAACACCAGCAGGGCCGCAGCCAGTGCAGCGCGGTGCGCCATCAGGGCCCTGCGATCAAGCGCCGCCCGGTGCCGCACTGCAGCCGCACAGTGCAATCACCGCACTTGGGTGACCGGGCGGTGCATACATAGCGGCCATGCAGGATCAGCCAGTGGTGCGCGTCCTGCCGGTAGGCGGGCGGCACGCGGGCATCGAGCTGCAGTTCCACCGCCCTCGGTGTCCTGCCCGGCGCCAGGCCGGTGCGGTTGCTGACGCGAAACACATGCGTGTCCACTGCGTTGGTGGGTTCACCAAAGGCCACGTTGAGCACCACGTTGGCCGTCTTGCGGCCGACGCCGGGCAGGGCTTCCAGCGCCGCCCGGCTGCGTGGCACCTGGCCGGCATGCTCGGCCACCAGGATGCGGCAGGTCTGCAGCAGGTGCCTGGCCTTGTTGCGGAATAGGCCGATGGTCTGGATGTGCCCGGCCACCGCCGACTCGCCCAGGTTGAGCATTGCCTGCGGTGTGTTGGCCACCAGGAACAGCCGCCGCGTGGCCTTGTTGACGCTGACATCGGTGGCCTGGGCCGACAGCAGCACCGCAGCCAGCAACTCGAACACGCTGGTGTAGACCAGCTCGCTGGCTGGCTGCGGGTTGGCCGCACGCAGCGTGGAAAAAAAAAGCTGGATCTCGGCTGCCGGCATGCGGCGCACTGCCGGGCCTGTTCCGGGCTGCTGCGCGGTCATGGTGGCGTGGCGTCCGTGGCGTCTGCGTCGTCGGTGTCGCCAGTCCTGGCAGGCAGCGCCTGGGCCCGTGCGCGCGCGCGGGCCAGCGCAGCCTCGATCACCGCGCGCTTGCGGTCGAGCACGGCGGGGTCGGTGTGCTGGCTGTGCGCGGCCAGGTCTGCCAGCTTGGCGGCGGCCTTGGCGGCCTGCAGCGCATCATGTTCACGCGCACTGCGTGCCACCCGCTGCTGGTGGAAGCGGTAGCGGTCGGCTGAATCAGCCGCCTGGGCGGCGGTCCA
>JBBRJU010000300.1:0-4235 GCA_038218895.1 Burkholderiales bacterium | reverse complement strand
CAAGACCACGGTGGCGCTGCGCATGGCGCAGATCCTGCACCGCCTGGGCTATGTGCGCAAAGGCCATGTGATCAGCGTCACCCGGGATGACCTGGTCGGCCAGTACATCGGCCACACCGCACCCAAAACCAAGGAAGTGCTGAAGAAGGCCATGGGCGGCGTGCTGTTCATCGACGAGGCCTACTACCTGTACCGCCCCGAGAACGAGCGTGACTACGGCCAGGAGGCGATCGAGATCCTGCTGCAGGTGATGGAAAATCAGCGGGACGATCTGGTGGTGATCCTGGCCGGCTACAAGGACCGGATGGACACCTTCTTTCAAAGCAACCCGGGCATGCGCAGCCGCATTGCCCACCATCTCGACTTTCCCGACTACGCCAGCGCTGAGTTGCTGCACATTGCCGACACCATGCTGGCTGCCAGCCACTACCAGTTCGGGCCCGGTGCACGCGCGGCGTTTGACGACTACCTGCAGCACCGCCTGATGCAACCACACTTTGCCAATGCCCGCAGCGTGCGCAACGCACTCGACCGCATGCGCCTGCGCCAGGCCAGCCGGCTGTTTGCCGACCGTGATGGCGCACTGACCGCAGACGACCTGCGCACCATCGCCGAAAGCGACATCCGCGCGAGCCGGGTGTTTGCCGCCGCGCCCTGATCGCCAGCACCCCACCCAGCCGCCACCAGATCCCGACCGGAGTCTCGCCATGCATCTCGGACGCACCACCCTCTCCAAGTTCCTGATCCAGCAGCTGCAGGACGTGGACGACCAGGGCAAGCTGGCCGCGCTGCTGGTGGACGTGGCAGCCGCCGTCAAAGCCATCTCGGCGATGACGGCAAAGGGTGCGCTGGGCGGCTACCTGGGCGCTGTCGAGCAGACCAATGGGCAGGGCGAGCAGCAGAAAAAACTGGACGTGCTGGCCAACAACGCGATGGTGGCCGCCACCGAGTGGGGCGGCCTGGTGGCCGGGCTGGCCAGCGAGGAGCTCGACGACCCCTATGTGATCCCCGAGAAGTTCGGCCGCGGGCCCTACCTGCTGATCTTCGACCCGTTGGACGGCTCATCCAACACCGACGTCAATGTCTCGGTGGGCACGATCTTCTCGGTGCTGCGGCACGCTGGTGCCGAGCGGCCCGGCCTCGCCGACTATCTGCAGCCCGGCACCCGGCAGGTGGCAGCCGGCTATGCCATCTACGGCCCGGCCACGATGCTGGTGATCACCGTGGGCAAGGGCACGCATGGCTTCACGCTCGACCGCGAGATCGGCAACTTCATCCTCACCCATCCCGACCTGGCCATTCCAGAGGACACCAGCGAATTCGCGATCAACACCAGCAATGCCCGCTTCTGGGAGCCGCCGGTGCACCGCTATGTCACCGAATGCCAGGCCGGCAAGGCCGGCGAGCGCGGGCGTGACTTCAACATGCGCTGGGTGGCCAGCATGGTGGCCGAAGTGCACCGCATCCTGATGCGGGGCGGTGTGTTCATGTACCCCAAGGACACCAAGGACCCGGGCAAGCCCGGCCGCCTGCGCCTGCTGTACGAGGCCAACCCGATCAGCATGCTGATCGAACAGGCCGGCGGCGCCAGCAGCACGGGCGGCGGCCGGTTGATGGAGGTGGCGCCGGCGCAACTGCACCAGCGCGTGCCGGTGATCCTGGGCTCGAAAAACGAGGTGTTGCGCATCGAGCGCTACCACGCAGAGCATGCACGCGGCGAGGACCGGCCCTACGAGTCGCCGCTGTTCAACGAGCGCTCGCTGTTTCGCGCCCGCGAGTTCATCTGATCAGGAGGCCCCATGTCGCAAAGGTATCCCATCATCGCCGTCACCGGGTCGTCGGGTGCCGGCACCACTACGGTGATGAAAAGCTTCGCCCACATCTTCCGGCGCGAGAACATCCGCGCGCAGGTGATCGAGGGCGATTCCTTCCACCGCTACAACCGCATCGAGATGCGCGCCAAGGTGCGCGCGGCCGACCATGGCGAAGGCCCGCAGATCAGCCACTTCGGGCCCGAGAGCAACCTGCTGGCCGAACTCGACACCACGTTTGGCGCGTATGCCAACAGCGGCGGCGGCCAGGTGCGGCGCTACATCCATGACGCCGCAGAAGCCAGGGAACTGGGCGGAGACCTCGGCACCTTCACCGACTGGCAGCCGATGGGCGACAGCGACCTGCTGTTCTATGAAGGCTTGCACGGTGGCTTTGTCTGCCCGGGCGTGGACGTGGCGCGCCATGTCGACCTGCTGGTGGGCGTGGTGCCGATCATCAACCTGGAATGGATCCAGAAGCTGCACCGTGACCAGAACCTGCGTGGCTACAGCCAGGAGGCGGTGGTCGAGACCATCCTGCGGCGCATGCCCGACTATGTGAACCACATCTGCCCGCAGTTCAGCCGCACCCATGTGAATTTCCAGCGTGTGCCGACGGTGGACACCAGCAACCCGTTCATCGCCAAGGACATCCCCACCGCCGACGAGAGCATGGTGGTGATCCGATTCGCCAAGCCCCGCGGCATCGACTTTCCGTATCTGATGTCGATGCTGCACGGGTCGATGATGACCCGGCCCAACACCATCGTGATCCCCGGCGGCAAGATGGGTCTGGCGATGCAGCTGATCTTCACCCCCATGATCCTGCGCCTGCTCGACCTGAAGCGTCGGGCCGGATAGGCCCACCCATGCCCCGCCTGCCCACCCGAGGCCAAGCCATGTTGCGCGTGATCCTGTACGACCTGGACGGTACCCTGATGGAGACCGCCCCCGAGATTGCCGACGCAGTGAACGACACCCTGCGCCGCCGCGGCCACCCGCAAGCCCCCGATGCGCTGGTGCGCAGCTGGATCGGCGACGGTGCGCGCGCGTTGCTGGGCAAGGCCCTGGCCCATGCCGGCGAACCCGCCAGCGCGGTCGAGGCAGCCTGGCCGGCGTTCTCCACCGACTATGCCGCGCGCTGTGGCACCAACAGCCTGGTGCATGACGGCGTGCGGCCGATGCTGCAGCGCCTGCGCGACCAGGGCTTGCAGCAGGTGCTGCTGACCAACAAGGAAAGCGCGTTTGCCCAGCGCCTGCTGGTGCGCCACCAGTTGCTGTCGGACTTCGACCTGATCGTGGCCGGCGACACCCTGGCGGTGAAGAAGCCGCACCCCGGCGTGGTGCTGCATGCGCTGGCCGCGCTGCAGGCCCGCCCCGACGAGGCGCTGCTGGTGGGCGACAGCACCACCGATGTGCGCACCGCCCGCGCCGCCGGCATCGCCGTGCAGCTGGTGCGCCACGGCTACCCGCAGGGCAGCCTGACCGGCGACGACGCCCCCGACGCCTTTATCTCCCACTTCGACCAGTTCGACCCGCTGGCCGCCACCCAGGTGGCCATCGGCTGACCATGCACCCCCGGAGCGCGCCATGCCCCATGCAGCCATCATTGCCCCCAGCATCCTGTCGGCCAATTTCGCCCGCCTGGGCGACGATGTCTCACGTGTTGTCGCCGCCGGCGCCGACTGGATCCACTTCGACGTGATGGACAACCACTACGTGCCCAACCTCACCTTCGGCCCCATGGTCTGCGAGGCGGTCAAGCCGCATGCCGGCCAGGCCATGATGGACGTGCACCTGATGGTGGAACCGGTGGATGCCCTGGTGCCGATGTTCGCCAAGGCCGGCGCCGGGCTGATCAGCTTCCACCCCGAGGCCAGCCGCCATGTCGACCGCACGCTGGCGCTGATCCGCGACCACGGCTGCCAGGCCGGCCTGGTGTTCAACCCCGCCACGCCGCTGGACTGGCTGGACCATGTGATGGACAAGCTCGACCTGGTGATGCTGATGAGTGTGAACCCGGGCTTCGGTGGCCAGAGCTTCATCGCCAGCACCCTGCCCAAGCTGGCGCAGGTGCGCAAGCGGCTCGATGCCTACGCGGCAACCAGCGGTCGCGCCATCCGGCTGGAGGTGGATGGCGGCATCAAGCCCGACAACATCGCCGAGATCGCCCGTGCCGGGGCGGACACCTTCGTGGCCGGCTCGGCCGTGTTCGGCAGCGCCGATTGGGCGGCCACCATCGCGGCATTGAAGGCCGGCGCGCGCGCCGGTGCAGCCGACCGGCTGGCGGGCTGAGCGATGCTGCGCGCGCTGATCTGGGACGTCGACGGCACGCTGGCCGAGACCGAGCACGACGGCCACCGCGTCGCCTTCAACCAGGCATTTGCCGAAGCCGGCCTGGCTTGGCACTGGGACGAACCGCTC
>JBBRJU010000299.1:0-4235 GCA_038218895.1 Burkholderiales bacterium | reverse complement strand
GTGGCCAGCACCACCAGGCCGGCCTGCGCCGGCGCCTGGGCGCCGCTGACCTGACCGGTGATGGTGGCGGTGCTCAGCTGCGCCTGGGCGGCGCCGCCCAGCGCCAGGGCCACCGCAGCAGCCAGGGCGTGGCGGCGCAGCGGCAACCGCCGCGCCGGGGTGTGAAACGGTGTCTTCGGTGTTGGCATGGTCTGGTCTCCTCGGGTGGTTTCAGGGGCACGGGAAAGGCTCGGGATCGGTGCTGAACGGGCACGCGAAGGTCATGATCAGCCGGCTGAACAGGATTGGCGCACCACCAGCTCGGCACGCAGCGTCTGGTGCTGCGCCGCGCTGCGGCCGGGGTTCTCGATGGCGCTGGCCAGCCGGTCCAGCGCCAGGCTGCCCAGCTCGGCGATGCCCACCCGCACGGTGGTGAGCGGGGGCGTCACGTAACGGGCGATGGGGATGTCGTCGAAGCCGGCCAGCGCCACGTCTTGTGGCACGCGCACGCCGGCCTCGGCCAGTGCTGCCAGGCAGCCGATGGCCATCATGTCGTTGCTGCAGAACACCGCGCCGGGCCGCTCGGCCAGGGTGGCGATCTCGCTGCCGGCGCGCCAGCCGCTCTCTTCGGTGAAGTCGCCCGGCAGCACCAGCTCGGCAGCACCCGGCGCCAGCGCGGCCAGTGCGCTGCGGTAGCCGCGCAGCCGCTCTTGCGCCTCATAGTTGTTGGCCGGCCCGGCGATGAAGGCCACCCGGCCGTGGCCGCGGCGGATGAGGTGGCGCGTCATCGCGTAGGCGCCGCCATGGTTGTCGACCGCGAAGGAAGACACACCTTCTTCGGGCGGCCGGGAGTTGATCAGCACCACCGGCAGGCCATGCGGCAGGTTGGCCGCCAGCGCGGCGGTGTCGATGTGCGGCGTCATCACCAGCAGGCCGTCCACCCGGCCGTGCATCGCGCGCAGCGCTGCGGCGGCCTCGCCGGCGTCGCCGTGTGAACTGCTCACCAGCAGGTGCAGGCCGCGTGCGCGCGCTTTCAGGTCGATGCCGCGGATCAGCTCGGAGAAATATTCGCCGAACAGGTCAGGCAGCAGCGCGCCCACGGTGTGGGTGCGGCGGGTGATCAGGCTGCGTGCGGCCGATGAGGGCGTGAAGCGCAGTTCAGCCGCTGCGGCCTGCACCCGCTTGCGGGTGTCGGGCGTGACGTTGGCCGCGCCGTTGAGCGCACGCGACACCGTGGCCACCGACACCCCGGCCACGCGTGCCACATCCTTGATGGTGGTGGCCATGGTCTGTGCTGCCCCTTGTGCCGACGCCTACAGCCCGGCGCCGGGGCGGGCGACCAGGTCGGCATACCAGCGCGCGCTGGCCTTGGGCGTTCGCTGGCCAGTGGCCAGGTTCACATGCACCAGGCCGAAGCGCTTGCTGTAGCCATGCGCCCATTCCAGGTTGTCCAGCAGCGACCAGGCCATGTAGCCGCGCACATCCACGCCGGCGCGCAGCGCATCGGCCACGGCACCCAGGTGGCCGCGCAGGTAGGCGATGCGCAGCGCATCGTCCACGCCCTCGGGTGGCGCCACCGGCGGGTCGTAGAAGGCGGCGCCGTTCTCGGTGATCCACAGCGGGATGTCGCCGTACTGCGCCTGCACCCACTGCAGCGTGGCCAGCAGGCTGGCCGGGCGCACCTCCCAGCCGGTCTCCGTGTGGGTGGCCTGGGGCTGGCGGACCGGGCTGGCGCGCAGCGGCCAGGCAGCAGCGTCATGCCGGTTCACGCTGCGGGTGTAGTAGTTGATGCCCAGCCAGTCCAGCGGCTGGTTTGCCGTGGCCAGGTCGGCCTGCGGCCAATCCACCCAGGCCTCGCCGAACACCGCGCGCAGCGGCGCCGGGCAGCGGCCGAGCAGCGCCGGGTCGAGGAACTGGCGGTTCATGTAGGCGTCGGCGCGCACGCAGGCGGCCAGGTCGTCCGGCCGGTCGCTGGCCGGGTCCTTGGGCTCGATGTTGACCACCAGGCCCACCTGGCGGCAGCCGGCGGCACGCAGCGCCTGCACCCCCAGGCCATGCGCCACCATCAGGTGGCGGGCGGCGATGGCGGCCTCGTAGGCGCTGCGGTGGCCGGGCGCCAGCGTGCCGTGCAGAAAGCCGCCGTCGGTGATCACCCAGGGCTCGTTCAGCGTGGCCCAGCTGGCCACGCGGTCGCCCAGCGCGCGGGCCACCACCTGGGCGTAGTCGGCAAACCATTGCGGGCTGTCGGGGTTGAGCCAGCCGCCGCAGTCGTCCAGCGTGGCGGGCCAGTCCCAGTGGTGCAGGGTGAGCAGTGGGGCGATACCGGCGGCCAGCAGCTGGTCGACCAGCCGGTCGTAGAAGCCCAGGCCGGCGGCGTTGATGCGGCCGCGTCCCTCGGGCAGCACCCGCGACCAGGCCACCGAGAAGCGGTAGGCCTGCAGCCCCAGCTGGCGCATCAGCGCCACGTCCTCGGGCATGCGGTGGTAGTGGTTGCAGGCCACATCACCGTTGTCGCCGTGGGCCACCCGGCCGGGCGTGTGGCTGAAGCGGTGCCAGTTGCTCACGCCAGCGCCGTCGGCCAGCGGTGCGCCCTCGATCTGGTAGGCCGAGGTGGCGGCGCCCCACAGGAAACCGGGCGGAAAGGCAGTGCTGGCGTCGGGCATGGGCCGGGCTGGACGGTTTGGGGTCGGTGGTGGCGGGCAGCGCTGTGAAAACGTTCTCATGGGATGGTAGGGCGCTTCCAGTCGCGTGGGATCAGGGTAAATGCGGGCCTGTTCTCTGTGTGCCACAGCGCTGGCGGGTGCCTTGGCAGCCCGGGTATCCTGGGCATGCTTGCCCTCGCATGCGGCGGTTTCGGGCAGACGATGGAATCGCTTACATTGCCGACCAACGTGCGGCGGTCTGCCGCCAGCTTGCACCGCCTGCTCCACGCCATGACGCCTGTTGACCGTGTTGACCTTGTTGCGCCCGGCCGGCTGCTGTCTTCGGCCGACGGCCGCCTGCAGGCCCGGCTGCAGGCCCATGGAGGCTTGCACACGCTGCGCTGGCAGGCGCTGACGGTCAACCTGTTTCCCGCCAGCACGCTGGAGGCCGGGCCGGCCAACATCTGGCTGCGCCTGCATGCCGCCGACGGCACCTGCGCGCCGGTGCCGCTGCTGGGCCCGGCAGCGCCCGGGCGCCAGCATGCGCAGGGCAGGCGGGTGTGGCAGGCCGGGCTGTGGCAGGGCCTGGCCTGGCGGGTGGAACTGGTGCTGGCCGCGCAGGGCGATGCCTGGTTCTGGCATGTGGACCTGCACAACAACGGCGCTGACATGCTGCGGCTGGACCTGGTCTACCTGCAGGACCTGGCGCTGGCGCCCTGGGCCGCCATCCGGCTGAACGAGGCTTATGTCAGCCAGTACCTGGACCACCAGCCGCTGCGGCACCCGGTGCACGGCGTGCTGCTGGCCACCCGGCAGAACGCGCCGGTGGCCGGCCAGGTGCCCTGGCTGCTGAGCGGCAGTCTGGGCCACGCCAGCCGATACGCCACCGACGCGCTGCAGGTGCTGGGCCACGCCGCCCGCGCCGGTTGCGCCAGCGGCCAGCTGCACCAGCCGCTGCCCGACACCCGCCTGCAGCATGAACACGCGCTGGCGGCATTGCAGGAGCAGATCTTCGACCTGGCGCCTGGTGCACGGCTGCAGCGCGGCTTCTTCGGCGCGCTGCAGGCGCACCACCCGGCGGCCAGCAGCCTGGCTGACCTGGACACTCTGGCTGCCGTGCTGGCCTTGCCTGAGGCACAGCCGCCGCAGGCGCCGCCGGCCGAGCCAGCGGGCGGCGTCGTGGCGGACGACCCGCGCAGCCTCTTCAGCACCGCAGCGCTGTGGCCATCGGCCGACCCGAACCGTGGCCAGCTGCAGGCCTGGTTCGGCAGCGGTTGGCGCCATGCAGAAACCGCTGCCGACGGCACGCCGCTGGGCTTCTTTCATGACGATGGTGCCGGTGGCCCGGCGCATGTGGTCACCCGCGCGCAGGAACTGCAGGTGCTGCGTCCGCACGGCCACCTGCTGCGCAGCGGCAGCCACTGGACGCCTGATGAGACCGCCGTGGCCAGCACCGTGTGGATGGCTGGTGTGTTCCATTCCAGCCTGACCCAGGGCCATGCCAGCGCCAACCGTTGCCTGTCCACGCAGCGCGGCTACCTGGGCCTGTTCCGCGCGCTGGGGCTGCGGGTGTTTGTCGATACCGGCAGCGGCTGGCAGTTGCTCGATCTGCCC
>JBBRJU010000298.1:0-4248 GCA_038218895.1 Burkholderiales bacterium | reverse complement strand
CCGCCAGCAGCGCAACTTCATCGCGTCGCTGCTGCTGTCGCAAGGCGTGCCGATGCTGCTGGCTGGCGATGAACTGGGCCGCAGCCAGCAGGGCAACAACAATGCCTATTGCCAGGACAACGAACTGAGCTGGGTCGACTGGACCCCCAGCCCGGCCAAGGACGCGCTGCTCGACTTCACGCGCCGGCTGGCCGCACTGCGCGCTGCGCACCCGGTGTTCCGGCGCCGCGATTTTTTCCAGGACCGGCCGCTGTTTGCTGCACAGGCGGGGTCCCGGGTGCACGACATCGTCTGGCTGCAGCCCGACGGCAGCGAGATGACCGAGCAGGCCTGGCAGCAGGACTTTGCCAGCGCGCTCGGTGTGTTCCTGTCCGGCGATGGCCTGAAGGACGTCGACGGCCGCGGCCGACCGGTGCGCGACGACAGCTTTCTGCTGCTGTTCAATGCCGCCGCCGAAGGCGTCGAATTCACGCTGCCCGCAGCGATCGTGCCGGCCTGCGGTTTGCGGCTCGTCGACACGTCCAACGCTGACGATGCCTTGCCCGACACGCCGTTCGACAGCCGGGCCCTGCACATCCTGGCTGGCCGCTCGCTGGTGCTGGTGCGATTCGAACGGGAGGTTCGTGCATGAAGCGTCACCACGACATGCCCTTCGGCGCCCGCCTGCTGGCGCAGGGCGGTGCCGAGTTCAGGCTCTGGGCGCCGTCGGCGCAGCGGGTCGACCTGGTGTTGAACGGCCGCCCTGCGCCACTGCAGGCACGCGCTGGCGGCTGGTACGCCGGCACGGCAGCGGCGGCAGCGGCTGGCGACCGCTACGCCTTTTGCATCGATGGTGATCTGGTGGTGCCCGACCCGGCGTCGCGCTACAACCCCGACGACGTGCACGGCGCCAGCCAACTGATCGATCCCGGGGCTTTTGTGTGGCCCGACGACGGCTGGTGCGGCCGCCCCTGGCATGAGGCGGTGGTCTATGAACTGCACATCGGCTGTTTCACCGCCGCCGGCACCTTTGCCGCTGCCATTGACCACCTCGACGACCTGGTGGCGCTGGGCATCACCGCGATCGAGTTGATGCCGGTGGCCGACTTTCCCGGCGCCCGGGGCTGGGGCTACGACGGTGTGCTGCTGTTTGCGCCTGACGCCAGCTACGGCACGCCGGACGACCTGAAGCGGCTGGTCGCGGCGGCGCATGCACGCGGCTTGATGGTGCTGCTCGATGTCGTCTACAACCACTTCGGGCCCGACGGCAACTACCTGTACGGCTACGCCCAGACATTTTTCGACCCCGCAGTGCAAACGCCTTGGGGCGCGGCCATCAACTTCGGCGGTGATGGCAGCCGCACGGTGCGCGACTTCTTCATCCACAACGCGCTGTACTGGATCGACGAATTCCAGTTCGACGGCCTGCGCATCGACGCGGTGCATGCGATGCACGACCGCACGGCGCTGCACTTCATCGATGAACTCGCCCAGGCGGTGCGCGCGGGCGCCGGCCGCCAGCGCCAGGTGCACCTGGTGCTGGAAAACCACGCCAACGACGCCCGACGCCTGGCGCGGTCGGCCAGTGGTGGCGCCGGTCTGGCCGATGCGCAGTGGAACGACGACCTGCACCACGCGCTGCATGTGCTGGCCACCGGCGAGACCGATGGCTACTACATCGACTATGCCGACGACCCACTGGGCCACCTGGGCCGGGCGCTGGCAGAGGGCTTTGCCTACCAGGGCGATGCCTCGGTTTTTGCGCAGGGGCAGTTGCGGGGCACCCCATCGGCCGCACTGCCGCCGCTGGCCTTCGTCAATTCGATCCAGACCCATGACCAGGTCGGCAACCGCGCCTTCGGCGAGCGCATGGCGGTGCTGGCTGCAGCGGCAGACCGCGCGGCGCCGCTGCGTGCACTGGTGGCCTGCCTGCTGCTGTCGCCGGCGCCGCCGATGTTGTTCATGGGCGAGGAATTTGCGGCGAGCACGCCGTTTCTCTATTTCTGCGATTTTGCGGGCGACCTGGCCCGGGCGGTGACCGAGGGGCGGCGTGCCGAGTTCGGCCGTTTCGAGATGTTTGCCCAGGCGGCGGTGCGCGCCCGCATTCCGGACCCGAATGCACCATCCACCTTCGAGCGATCGAAACTGAACTGGCATGAGCGCCATGCCGACGGACATGCGCAGTGGTGGGCGCTGTACCGCGCGTTGCTGGCGCTGCGCCGCCGCCATTTGATGCCGCTGCTGCCGCAGGCGCGCAGCGGCAGCTTCAGCCGGCCGGCGCCTGATTGCCTGCACCTGCAGTGGCCGCTCGGGCCGCAGCGGCAGTGGCACCTGCGGCTCAACCTGTCGGGCGCCGCCGTGCCCGGGCTGCCGGCGCTGCCGGGCAGCACCGTGTATGCCAGCGCCGCGCCCGGCCCGGCGATGGCGCCGTGTTCGGTCCAGGTCACGCTGGTGCAGCCATGAACTCGCCATCAAATCGGGCGGCCAACGGGCCGATGCCGCAGCGCGCTGCGGCCCAATCGCCCCAACAGCCCCAGGCGCTTCAACAGACTGAACACCCCGAACACCCCGAACACCCCGAACACCCAGAACACCCAGAACACCCAGAACACCCAGAACACCCAGAACATCCCCAACATCCCCAACATCCCCAACATCCCCAACCGGCCCGGCCGGCCCGGCCCGCCACGGCGGTGATCCCGCGTGCCACCTACCGTGTGCAGTTGCACCTCGCTTTCGGCTTCGACGACGCAGCAGCGCTGGTGCCCTATCTGGCCGCGCTGGGCATCAGCCATGTCTACTGCTCGCCGCCGTTGCGGGCGCGGCCGGGCAGCCTGCACGGCTACGACGTCACCGACCATGGCGAGATCAATCCGGAGCTCGGTGGCCGCGCCGGGCTCGACCGCCTGGTCGAGGCGCTGCACCGCCATCGGATGGGCTTGCTGGTCGACATCGTGCCCAACCACATGGGCGTGCTCGGCGGCGACAACGCCTGGTGGCTGGACGTGCTGGAAAACGGCGAAGCCTCGGCCTTTGCCGACTACTTCGACATCGCCTGGCACCCGGCTGATCCGGTGCTCGACGGCCGGGTGCTGCTGCCGATCCTGGGCGACCAGTACGGCGTGGTGCTGGAACGCGGTGAACTGCAACTCGCCTTCGACCCGGTGCGCGGCTACTTCACCGTCAGCTACTACGAGCACAAACTGCCGGTCGACCCGGCTGGTTATGGCGACCTGCTGCGCCGCGCACTGCGCGCGGCGCCGGCTGCGGCGAGCGGTGGCGACGACACCGGCGATGACACCCACAGCGACACCGGCGACGACACCGGCGACGACACCGGCGACGACACCAGCGGCGACACCGGCGGTGTTGCCGCAGCCGTTGCCGACCTGGAGCGGCTGGCCACCGCCTTTGCGCAGCTGCCGCCGCACCGCAGCACCGATGGCGCCAGCCGCCTGCGGCGCCAGCGCGAAAAAACAGCGCTGAAGGCCCGGCTGGCCAACTGCCTGCAAGCGCAGCCGCGCCTGGTCCAGGCGATCTTGCACATGGTGGCGGGGCTCAATGGCCAGGTCGGCCAGCGGGCCAGCTTCGACGCGCTCGACACCTTGATCGATGCCCAGCCCTACCGCCTGGCAGACTGGCGCATCGCTGGCGACGAGATCAACTACCGCCGCTTCTTCGACATCAACGGGCTCGCGGCGCTGCGCATGGACCGCCCCGAGGTCTTCGACGCCACCCACCGGCTGGTGCTGGCGCTGGCCGCCAGTGGCGCCATCGACGGCCTGCGCATCGACCACCCCGACGGACTGGCCGACCCGGCGGGCTACTTTCTGCGCCTGCAGCAGCGCTATGCCGAATCTGCCGGCCTGGCGGTGCCGCAGCCGACCGGCGGTGCGCGGCCCGCAGCGCTGCCGCTGTATGTGGTGATCGAGAAGATCGTGGCGCCGCACGAGCAGCTGCCGCGCGACTGGGCAGTGCACGGCACCACCGGCTACCGCTTCGCCAACGTCATCAACGGCGTGATGATCGACAGCGCAGCCAAGGCGCGCCTCGACCGGGTCTGGCGCGCGTTCGTCGGTGCCGAGGCCGAAGATTTCGATGCGCTGGCCTGGCAAGGCCGCCACCTGGTGATGGACAGCAGCCTGGCCGGCGAACTGACGGTGCTGGCGGCAGCGCTGCTGCGGCTGGCGCGGGCCGACCGGCGCACACGCGATTTCACGCGCAATTCGCTGCGCCGCGCGCTGGCCGATGTGGTGGCTTCGTTCCCGG
>JBBRJU010000297.1:0-4254 GCA_038218895.1 Burkholderiales bacterium | reverse complement strand
TCTGGGGCATGTGGGCCACTCCTCAAGATTCGGACGACACCCCGGCATGGGGGCCGGTGCTCAAAAGCGGTCTGCAGCCGTGCGCGGCCACTGGCCGCCTTGGAACCCGGCGCATCGCGCGCCTGGGACTGCGGCGCGCTGCTTCCGGATCAGGCCTGTGCGGCAGCGCAAGCATTGGGGCCCATTGTGAAAAGCCAGTCGAAATCTGAAGCCCTGAATTGAAGACGGAAGCCGCGCCTGTTCACACCTGCGGCCCGCCAATGCAACAGGGCCCCGCCAGCGATGTGCTGGCGGGGCCCTGGGCAGGGGGGGCGTCGAGGTCGTCCGGGGAATCTGGGAAAGGGGCGGTGGTGTGGGGTGTGCGGTGTGGCGGTGTGGGGGGAACGGGTCGTGCCGCTGGTTGTGCCAGCTTCAGCGCAGCAAGTCCAGCACCTGCTGGGGCAGCTGGTTGGCCTGCGCGACCATCGCGTTGCCTGCTTGCTGCAGGATCTGGGCGCGGCTCAGGTTGGCCGTCTCGGCCGCAAAATCGGTGTCGATGATCCGGCTGCGTGCGGCGCTCTGGTTCTCGATGGAGATCTGCAGGTTGGAGATTGCGGCATCGAAGCGCGACTGTGATGCACCCAGCGTGGCGCGCCCGCTGTTGACACTGTCCAGTGCCGTGTCGATGTTGTCGATCACCGTGCGGATGTCGCCGGCGGTGGCGTCCTTGTCGATCTTCGCCCGCGCGCTGCCGGTGTTGTCGGTGCCGGCCACCGCCGTGATGTCGGTGTTGCTGGTCATGTCGGTGGTGATGATGCTGACGGTGTCGTTGCTGCTGGTGTTGGCGCCGATCTGGAAAATCTGCGCCCCGGCGGCTGCGCCCAGGATCGCCAGTCCGTTGAAGGTGGTGCCGCCCAGCACGCGCTGCACTTCCTTGGCCAGCTCGCCGAATTCCTTGTCCAGCGAATCCTTGTCGCTGTCTGAATTGGTGGCGTTGGCCGCCTGCACCGCCAGCTCACGCATGCGCTGGAACGCATCCGACACCTTGCCCAGCGCCCCTTCGGCGGTCTGGGCCAGGGAGATGCCGTCGTTGGCATTGCGCACGGCCACGCCCATGCCGCGCATCTGCGCGGTCATGCGCTCGGCGATGGCCATGCCGGCGGCGTCGTCCTTGGCGGAATTGACGCGCAGGCCGGACGACAGGCGTTGCATCGAACTGGTCAATGCCGACTGCGATCCCGCCAGGTTGCGCTGCGCATTCAGCGCAATGATGTTGGTGTTGATGGTCTGCGGCACGAACTTGTCCTTCGCTCGGATGGACCCCCGCAGGGATGTCCTGTGGTGGGTCGGCAGAGTTGGTCGACTGCTTCAAGGCTTATCGGTCGATCACCGGCAGGCTTGATGGTGTGCGGTCCTGCAGCGTGAAAAAAACAACGCACCGTCCTGGGCGGGATCGGCGCGTCGTCAGCCTGTGGGTGGGGCGGGTGGTGCGCGAACCTGGATGCCACCACCACGGCGCTCGCTCAGCGCAGCCGCCAGAAGGTCATCGAAGCAGTGTGAGGACCTGCTGGGGCAGCTGGTTGGCCTGCGCAACCATCGCGTTGCCGGCCTGTTGCAAGATCTGCGAGCGGCTCAGGTTGGCGGTTTCTGCGGCGAAGTCGGTGTCCATGATCCGGCTCTTGGCAGCGGACTGGTTCTCCACCGAGATCTGCAGGTTGGTGATCACCGACTCGAAGCGTGACTGCGAGGCACCCATGACCGCGCGTTGGCTGTTCACCGTGTTCAGCGCGATGTCGATGTTGTCGATCACGCCCTTGATCACGGTTTCGTCAGCAGTGTTGTCGATCACCGCCCGGCCCGAGCCGGTGTTGTCGGTGCCGGCCACCACGGTGATGGTCGCGTCGGTCGTCAGGTCGGTGGTGGTGATGTCGATGCTGTCGTCGAGCGTGGTGTTGGCACCCACCTGGAACTTGAACGCGGTGGCGCCCAAGCCCAGGATATTGATGCCGTTGAACGCGGTGCCGCCGGCCACACGCTGGATTTCCTTGGCCAGCTCGCCGAACTCCTTGTCCAGCGAATCCTTGTCGCTGGCAGAGTTGGTCGCGTTGCGCGCCTGCACCGACAGTTCACGCATGCGCTGCAGGGAGTCGGCCACTTTGCCCATCGCGCCTTCAGCCGTCTGCGACATCGAGATGCCGTCGTTGGCGTTGCGGATGGCGACATTCATGCCGCGTACCTGGCTTGTCATGCGCTCGGCAATGGCCAGGCCGGCGGCGTCGTCCTTGGCAGAGTTGACACGCAGGCCCGACGACAGGCGCTGCATGGAGACCGACAGTGAAGACTGCGACATCGCCAGGTTCCTCTGTGCGTTGATCGAAGTCAGGTTGGTATTGATGGTTTGGGGCACGGTAATTTCCTTTCAGCTTCGATGAATCCCGGCGGGAGCGCCGGCGTTACTCGGGTGGTGGCGTGAGATCAGCGTCACCACCGTTGCACGCCGGACAGTTGCCCTTGCAATCTGTCCAGCACGCCCGCGCTAGTCGCCTATGTTCTTGGGGCACCGTGGGTGCCCTGTCGTCCATCGGCCGTCTAACCGGACCGCGGTGGTCGTTGTGGACCGCCCGTTGTTTTGGGTATCGGCGATTCCGAAATTCAACTTGAGGGGTTCATGCAAAACTATTTCCAAGCCTGTCAAGATGGCTTCATGCCAACTGTGCGAGATCTGTCACGCCGATCGCGACATTGATGGCCTCAAGTGGCCGGCTTTGTGGCCGCCAGGGGTCTGTTGCGGCGCTGCTGGAAGCCTGGACTGGCAAGCCTGGACTGGCAGGCCTGTGCCGCCCAGGCTTGGTGTCGGGCGGGCCAGTCGGCTGGGCACAGGTCGGGCAACCGGTCAAAGCGCTGGGCAGGCAACTGCCCAGGCTGTTGCCAAAAACAAAAAAGGGGCCCGCAGGCCCCCGTTGAAGCGAATGCCAGCGCCCCAGGGACGCTGCGGGCTCAAGCCGGGTCGACGACCTGGCCCTCGGCCTCGGCCCAGCCCATCCGGTCCAGCATGCGCAGGCAGGGCTGCACCGCACCGGGGTTGTCGAAGCGTTCGATCACCCGCTGGGCGCTGATCGGTGCGGCGTCGCAGGCGATGCCACCCACGTCGTCACAGTCGGTCAGGAAGCCCAGCAGTTCGGCAACGGTGGCCTGGTTCAGGCGGCTGCCATCGACTTCCACGGTGTCGGCATTGCGCTGGCGCAGCCGCTGCCGCAGGGCGTCGAGGTGGCGCTGCTTCATCACGATGAAACGCCCGAAGCGTTCGGGCTCGAAGTGCAGCGGCTGCACCGGGTCGGCATGCTGCTCGGTCAGCAGGTCGGCATATTCGGCCAGCAGGTTGCTGCGCACCACATGCACGATGCGCAGGCCGGGCTCTGCCAAGGCCCAGTCCAGTGCTGCCGGGTGGTGGGCAGGTGCCAGCGTGAAGCCACGCACCTGCAGGGTGCTGAGGTCTCGGCCCGACGCATCGTGCGATCGGCTCAGCATCATGCGGGCGAACCAGGCCGCGTCCTTGGCGCGCAAGGCATGCAGGGTGCGTGCCGCGCTGCGGCTGAGCAGGCGCTCATCGAACTGCATGCCCTGGGGGTGCAGCAGCGCACCGTCGAACAGCACGCCGGCACGGCGGTTCAGGGTCTGGGCCAGGTGGCACGTGCGGGTGTGGGGGGCGCCCAGCAGCAGGGCCGCACCGGTGGGCAGCGCGGTCGGCACCATGGCATCGGCGCTGTAGAGGCTGCAGAAGGTGTCGGCCAGCTCGGCGTCGAGCAGGCTCAGGCGTGCATAGGTGCAACGCAACTCTTCCAGCACGCAGGGTTCGCCGTCGGCGCTGCGCTCGCCCAGGTACAGGCGCAGGCCGGCGCGGTCACCACACAGCATGAAGCGGGCGCTGGCATGGCCGCTGGGGTCGCACAGCTCCAGGTTGCCTGCACGCAGCCGCCAGCGCTCTGCGCCGGCAGCTGTGTCGAGGCCCACGCGGCCGTTGTCGCGCAGGCGGATCACGCCCTGCGATTGGCCGTCGGCGCGGCGCAGCATGTAGAGACGGCGTTCTTCGGGCGGGGCCATCAGCATGGGCTGGGCACTGGCCAGCGCACGCAGCATGGCTGCATGCGGGGAATCTGGCTGCGCATGTGTCAGCGCGATGCGGGCAGCGGCGCTGGCATCCTCGAGTTGGCCGCGGTGGCAGGCCAGGCGCAGCAGTTCAGCCGTCTGTTCGACGCCGGTGGCGGCCAGCAGGCT
>JBBRJU010000296.1:0-4270 GCA_038218895.1 Burkholderiales bacterium | reverse complement strand
CCGCCAGCAGGGCGTCGTTGCGGTAGGGCGTCTCGATCGCGATCTGGGTCTGGCCAGCCCTGCGTGACAAGGCCTCCAGCGCGCGGATGCGGCCTGCACGCGCAGCAGGTTCTACCGGCAGGTAGCCGACGAAGGCAAAGCTCTGGCCATTCAGCCCGCTGGCCGCCAGCGCCAGCAGCAGCGCGCTGGGGCCCGACATCGGCACCACCACCAGCCCCAGCGCATGGGCAGCCTGCACCAGCGCGGCACCGGGGTCGGCCACAGCGGGCAGCCCGGCTTCGGACAACAGGCCCACATCGTGGCCCGCCAGCGCCGGTGCCAGCAGCGGCCGCAGGTCGGGCGGGGCAGCGGGCTTGCCACCGCCCTTGGGCGGGCGCGGCAGCTCGGTGATCTGGATCTGCTGCAGCGGCTGCGCCAGCGGCACCAACTGGTGCACCCGCTTGAGCAGGGCGCGCGTGGTCTTGGCGTTTTCGCACACCCAGTGGCCCAGGCTGGCGGCACGCAGGATCACCGCCTGCGGCAGCACCGCATCCAGCGGCACCTCGCAGTCGGTGCCGAGGTCCAGGGTGTTGGGCACCAGCAGCAGCTGGCCGGGCCGGGCTGTCATACCGGGTCCGCCGGGCCTGCCGGGTCTGCGGCATCAGCAAGATCAGCCAGCGGGTCGATGCCGGCCTCGCGCAGCAGTGCGCAGGTGCGCATCAGCGGCAGGCCCACCAGGGCGGTGGGGTCGTCGGAGTCGATGCGCTCCAGCAGGGCGATGCCCAGGGTTTCAGATTTGGCGCTGCCAGCGCAGTCATAGGGCTGCTCCAGGCGAAGGTAGCGCTCGATCTCCGCATCACCCAGGGCGCGGAATTGCACCACCACCGCTGCCAACAGCACTTGTACAAAGCCGGTGTCCGGCCGCACCACAGCCACCGCGCTGTGGAACACCACCTTCCGGCCGCGCATCGCCTGCAACTGGGCCACGGCGCCGGCATGGTGGCCCGGCTTGCCGATGGCCTGGCCATCAAGTTCAGCCACTTGGTCGGCACCGATCACCACTGCGCCGGGGTGGCGGGTAGCCACCTCTTGCGCCTTCTCCAGTGCCAGCCGCTGGGCCAGGTGGGCCGGTGCTTCCCCTGCACGCGGTCTTTCGTCCACCCGGGGTGCGTCGACGCTGAAAACCAGCCGCAGGCGTGCCAGCAGTTCACGCCGGTAAGGCGATGTGGAGCCCAGCACCAGCGGCGGGCGGGTGCCTTGCGGGCTGGCGTGCGGGGGCATGGGCATGCGGCAGATTCTCCCATTGCGCCCCGTACACTCGCCGCATGAAACGCCCTCATGATGCGTTGCGGCTGGACGTCTCGGCGTTCATTGCCGAAGCCGCGCAGTTGTCCGGCCACTGGCCTGGCGCCAGCCTGCAACGGCTGGCTGAACTGCAGGCGCCACCGCAAGACACACCCCTGGCAGATGTCGATTGGCAGGCGCAGGGCCGGCTGGTGCCCGTCACCGCCGGCAACGCCGAGCTGTGGCTGCACTTGCAGGCAAAGGTGCCGGTGTGGCTCACCTGCCAGCGCTGCCTGCAGCCCTTCACCGCGCCGCTGGCGATCGACCAGCGCCTGCGCTTCGTGCGGGGTGAGGCGCAGGCCGAGGCGCTGGATGCCGAGCTGGAAGATGATGTGCTGGCGCTGAGCAAGTCGCTGGATCTGCGGGAATTGGTCGAAGACGAATTGCTGCTTGCACTGCCTATCGTGCCCCGCCACGGCGTGTGCCCGCAACCCCTGCCGGTGCCGCTGGGCGAGGCGCTCGCGCCCGACGATGTGCCCGAGCGCGAGAACCCGTTTGCGGCATTGCAGGGGCTGAAATCTTCCACGCCAGATGGGGCGGGCGGCTGATGCTGCGGCGGGGCTGCGTGGCAACCCGGGTGCTACACTCGCGGGCTTTTCGCATGGCGCTTGGGTCGACCTCGCGCTGAGCCTGCGACCCGAGCCAAACTCAGCAAGCCCGATTCAGGAGAACCACCATGGCCGTTCAACAGAACAAGAAGTCGCCGTCCAAGCGCGGCATGCACCGCTCGCACAATGCCTTGGTGACCCCGGGCACGGCGATCGAGCCCACCACTGGTGAAGTGCACCTGCGCCACCACATCAGCCCCACCGGCTTCTACCGCGGCCGCAAGGTGTTCAAGACCAAGGCTGACGCCTGATCTGTGGCCTGGCCAGGGCGGCCTGCGCTGCCCGCACCGGTGCCGGCCCATGATGCAGATTGCCAAGACCCGGCCCCGCCCGCTGCGTGGCCGGGTTTTGTCATTGGCGGCCGCCAGGCGCTGCGCTGTGCCGCTGTGCAGGCCTGCATCTGGGGCCCGGCATCCGAGACCCGTCATCTGGGATCCGGCAGCCGGCACTCGGCACCCGACCACTGGTACCCGGGCCCGCCCCGCTTGTGCGGTTGGTCTGCGTCCCCTAAGGTCATGAGGGTGTTGACCTTGACGTGTTGCCTGCCGGCCTGATCGGCTGTCCCACCGCTGCTGCCTGCCGTGCCCACGCCCTTCTTGCATTCCGCCCTGCAGCCGCTGGCCCGTGTCCGTGTGGCAGTCGATTGCATGGGCGGCGACCACGGCCCGTCGGTCACCTTGCCTGCCTGCAAGACATTTCTGGACGCGCACCCGTTGGCTGATCTGGTGCTGGTCGGCACGGCTGACGCCCTGGTGCCAGCCCGCAGCTGGCCGCGCACCACGCTGGTGGTGGCCACCGAGGTGGTGGCGATGCATGACGCGGTGGAGGTGGCGCTGCGCAAGAAGCGTGATTCGTCGATGCGGGTGGCGATCGCGCAGCTCAAGCCGGGCGAGGGTGGCCTCGCGGCTGCCGATGTCTGCGTGTCGGCCGGCAACACCGGCGCGCTGATGGCGCTGGCGCGCTACGTGCTCAAGACTTTCAACGGCATCGACCGCCCGGCGATCGCCGCGCTGCTGCCCAACCAGAAGGGCGGCTTCACCAAGGTGCTGGACCTCGGCGCCAATGTCGATTGCAGTGCCGAACACCTGCTGCAGTTCGCGGTGATGGGCAGCGCCCTGGTGAGCGCGCTCGACGGCAATGACAACCCCAGCGTCGGCCTGCTCAACATCGGTGAAGAAGCGATCAAGGGCAGCGAGGTGATCAAGCGCGCGGGCGAACTGCTGCGCGACGCCGATGCTGCCGGCCAGATCAACTTCCACGGCAACGTGGAAGGCAACGACATCTTCAAGGGCACGACCGACCTGGTGGTGTGCGACGGCTTTGTCGGCAATGTGGCGCTCAAGGCCAGTGAAGGCCTGGCCGGCATGCTGGGCCAGATCATCAAGGACGAATTCACCCGCACGCCGTTTTCCAGGCTGGCGGCCCTGGTGGCCATGCCGGTGCTGCAGCGCTTCAAGGCCCGGCTCGACCACCGGCGCTACAGCGGCGGCGCGCTGCTGGGTCTGCGCGGCCTGGTGTTCAAGGCCCATGGCTCGTCAGACGCCTTCGCCTTCGAGCGGGCGCTGGCCCGGGCTTATGATGCTGCCCGCAACCGTTTGCTCGACCGGGTGCACGACCGCATCCGCAATACGCTGGCCGCGCCTGCATCCGCATCGACAGGCGCGTCGGGAGAACTCGACATCACCCTGGCGGTTGCCGCCCAGTCGCCTGCCAAAGCCGCATGAACCCCAGCCCCGCGCCTTCCACCCCCGGTTTGCCCCGTTTCACCCGCATTGCCGGCACAGGCAGCATGCTGCCCCCACGCCGGCTGAGCAATGCCGACCTGGCGCTTGAACTGGCACGGCGTGGCGTGGAAACCAGCGACTCCTGGATCGTCGAACGCACCGGCATCCACGCCCGGCACTTCGTCGATGCCGGTACCAACGCCAGCGACCTGGCCACTGGCGCGGCGCGCCATGCCATCGAGGCGGCCGGTTGCCAGGCCTCTGACATCGACTTGATCATTCTCGCCACGTCGACGCCTGACATGGTGTTTCCGTCGACCGCCTGCATCGTGCAGAACAAGCTCGGCATCGTCGGCTGCCCGGCCTTCGATGTGCAGGCGGTGTGCTCGGGTTTTGTCTATGCACTGACGATGGCCGATGCGCTGATCCGCACTGGCACCGCCCGCCGGGCGCTGGTGATCGGCGCCGAGGTGTTTTCGCGCATCCTCGATTTCAACGACCGCGGCACCTGCGTGCTGTTTGGTGATGGCGCCGGCGCCGTGGTGCTGGAAGCCAGCGATGCACCGGGCCTGCTGGCCACCGATCTGCATGCCGATGGCCGCCATGTGGGCATCC
>JBBRJU010000295.1:0-4286 GCA_038218895.1 Burkholderiales bacterium | reverse complement strand
ATGCGGCCGTAGACGCGGTCGGTAAAGTTGGCGTCCAGCCGCACGTCCTCGGCGCGCTCGGCCTCCAGCGCGATCTGCGCCATCTGCTCAACCGTCTCCACCGGGTATTTGCCGGCGGCGGTTTCGGCGCTGAGCATCACCGCATCGGTGCCGTCCAGCACCGCGTTGGCGACATCGCTGACCTCGGCGCGCGTGGGCACCGGGTTGACGATCATGCTCTCCATCATCTGCGTGGCGGTGATGGTGAGCTTGTCCAGCTTGCGGGCCATGCGGATCATCTTCTTCTGCAGCGCCGGCACGGTGGCGTTGCCCACCTCGACCGCCAGATCGCCGCGCGCCACCATGATGCCGTCAGAGGCGCGCAGGATGTTCTCGAGCTGCGGGATGGCCTCGCTGCGCTCGATCTTGGCGATCATGGCCGGCTTGTGGCGCCAGGGCTCGCCGGCGACGTTGGCCAGCTGGCGCGCCATCTCCATGTCGGTGGCGTTTTTCGGGAAGCTCACTGCCACGTAGTCGGCCTGGAAGGCCATCGCGGTCTTGATGTCTTCCATGTCCTTGGCGGTCAGCGCCGGCGCGGTCAGGCCACCGCCCTGCTTGTTGATGCCCTTGTTGTTGCTGAGCTCACCACCCACCTTGACGAGGGTGTGCACCTGCTCGCCGCGCACCGACTCCACCGTCAGCACGATCAGGCCGTCGTTCAGCAGCAGGGTGTCGCCGGTCCGCACGTCGCGCGGCAGCTCCTTGTAGTCGAGCCCCACGCCGTCGAGTGCACCAGGCGCCTCGCGCGCAGCGTCGAGCACGAAGCGCTCGCCGTTGACCAGCTGCACCTTGCCGTCGGCAAATTTGCCCACGCGGATCTTGGGGCCCTGCAGGTCGGCCATCAGCGCCACCGGTTTGCCCACCTTCTGCGCAATGCTGCGCACCAGGGCAGCCCGGTCGATGTGGTCCTGCGCCTTGCCGTGGCTGAAGTTCAGCCGCACCACGTCGACGCCGGCGCGCAGCAACCGCTCCAGCACCTCGGGGTCGCTGCTGGCGGGGCCGAGGGTGGCAACGATCTTGGTGGCGCGGTGCATGGGCAGCTCGTTTCGTCACAAAAAGACCAGGATTATCGGCGCCGATGCGCGGCATGCATGCTGCCGCCGTTTAACCTGCGGTTTCTTGCGTGGCGCCGATGCTGGCGCTGGCATCCACCAGCGCAGCGGCGTCGGCCACTGCCAGTGCCGTCATGTTGACCACCCGGCGCATGGTGGCCGACGGCGTGAGGATGTGCACCGGCGCGGCTGCGCCCAGCAAGATGGGGCCGATCGTCACACCCTGGCTGGCCGTGAGCTTGAGCACGTTGAACAGGATGTTGGCGGCATCCAGGTTCGGGCACACCAGCAGGTTGGCCGCGCCGCGCAGCGTGTTGTCGGCCAGCGCACCGGCGCGGATGGCTTCGGACAGTGCGGCGTCGCCCTGCAGTTCACCGTCGCACATGATTTCGGGTGCGCACTGCACAAACAGATTGCGCGCCGCACGCATGCGGCGGGCCGATTCCCGCTGTGAGCTGCCATACATCGAATGCGACAGAAAGGCTACCTTGGCCGGCATGCCGAAGCGCTGCACCACGTGCGCGGCCATCAACGCGATGTCGGCCAACGCTTCGGCGCTGGGTTGATCGTTGACGAAGGTGTCGGCGATGAACAGCGTGTGCTCGTGCAGCATCACCGCATTCATCGCCGCCATGGTGCGGGCGCCGGTGCGCTGGCCGATCACCGTGCGCACATGGTCCAGGTGCTGGTCGTAGCGGCCCACCAGGCCGCACAGCATCGCGTCGGCCTCGCCGCGCCTGAGCATCAGGCTGGCGATCAGGGTGTTGCTGCGCCGCACCGCCGCCTTGGCCGCTTCGGGTGCCACGCCGTCGCGGCCCATCAGCGCGTGGTAAGTCTCCCAGTAGGCGCGAAAGCGCGGGTCGCTCTCGGGGTCGCAGACCGCGAAGTCCACGTCTGGCTTCAGGCGCAGGCCGGCACGCGCGATGCGCATGGCGATCACTGCCGGCCGGCCCACCAGGATCGGCTGGGCCAGGCCTTCGTCCAGCACCACCTGCACCGCACGCAGCACCCGTTCGTCTTCCCCCTCGGCATACACCACACGCGCGCCGTGGCTGGCGTGGGCCGACTTGGCCGCCGCAAACACCGGGCGCATCACCATGCCGGTCTGGTAGACGAAGCGGGTGAGCTCCTGGCGGTAGGCCTCCAGGTCGGCGATGGGCCGGGTCGCCACGCCGCTGTCGGCGGCGGCCTGGGCCACCGCAGGGGCGATGCGCAGGATCAGCCGCACGTCGAAGGGCTTGGGGATGATGTAGTCGGGCCCGAAGCGCAGTTCCTGGCCGGCGTATGCAGCGGCCACTTCGTCGCTGGTCTCGGCCTTGGCCAGCGCCGCGATCTCGCGCACGCAGGCCAGCTTCATCGCCTCGTTGATGGTGGTGGCGCCGCAATCCAGCGCGCCGCGGAAGATGTACGGGAAGCACAAGACGTTGTTGACCTGGTTCGGGTAGTCGCTGCGGCCGGTGGCCATGATGCAGTCGGGCCGCGCGGCGCGGGCCAGCTCGGGGCGGATCTCCGGCTCGGGGTTGGCCAGCGCCAGGATGATGGGCTGGCCGGCCATGGTCTTGACCATCTCCGGCGTCAGCACGCCGGCGGCACTGCAGCCCAGGAAGACGTCGGCCCCGCACACCACCTCGGCCAGGCTGGTCTGGTCGGTGCGCTGGCAGTAGCGCAGTTTGCTCTCGTCGAGCTTGCCGTCCTGGAAGTCGGACCGGCCTTCGCGGATCACGCCCTTGCTGTCGACCACGAAGATGTTCTGGCGCGTCACGCCCAGGCCCACCATCAGGTCCAGGCAGGCGATGGCCGCAGCGCCTGCACCCGACACCACCATCTTCACCTGGCCGATCTGCTTGCCGACCAATTCCAGCGCGTTGAGCAGCGCGGCCGACGAGATGATGGCCGTGCCGTGCTGGTCGTCGTGGAAGACGGGGATTGTCAGCCGCTCACGCAGCTTGCGTTCGATGAAAAAGCACTCCGGCGCCTTGATGTCTTCCAGGTTGATGCCACCCAGCGTGGGCTCCAGCGCGGCGATGATCTCCACCAGCTTGTCGGGGTCCCGCTCGGCCAGTT
Organism: Burkholderiales bacterium; assembly: GCA_038218895.1. GTDB lineage: Bacteria > Pseudomonadota > Gammaproteobacteria > Burkholderiales > Burkholderiaceae_C > Pseudaquabacterium. Next base: position 1,131 of record JBBRJU010000295.1, on the reverse strand, counting down.
CGATGTCAAACACGTCGATGCCGGCGAACTTCTTGAACAAGCAGCCCTTGCCCTCCATCACCGGCTTGGCGGCCAGCGGGCCGATGTCGCCCAGGCCCAGCACGGCGGTGCCATTGGTGATCACGCCCACCAGGTTGCCGCGGCTGGTGTACTCCACCGCCAGGCTCGGGTCAGCCGCAATGTCCAGGCAGGGATAGGCCACGCCGGGTGAATAGGCCAGGCTCAGATCGCGCTGGTTGCTCAGCGGCTTGGTCGGCGTGACCGACACCTTGCCGCGCGTGGGGCTGCGGTGGTATTCGCGCGCGGCATCGCGCAGGGCTTGTTCGGCGGCGGAGAGGGTCTGGGGCATGGCAGGGCCTTGGCGCGGAGAAACAGAGCCAGCGAGGTTACGCCGGTTCGTTACGTCGGGCCATGTTGGCAAGCGCCAACACCTGGCTGATGCAAGGTGGAACAGGGCGATCGGCTTGCCGCCGCACCAGAATGCGCGGGTCCCCACCCACAGGAGCGCCTGCGTGATTTCCTTCGACGACTACGCTGCGCACGACGGCCTGGGCCTGGCGGCACTGGTGCGCAGCGGCCAGGTGAGTGCGACCGAGCTGCTGGACACGGCGGTGGCCCGCATCGGTGCTGTCAATCCCGCGCTCAACGCCGTGATCCGCACCCGCTTCGACGCGGCCCGGCAGGAGGCCGCGCACATCGACCCGGCCGCGCCGTTCTGCGGTGTGCCATTCCTGGTGAAGGACCTGATCGCCACGCTGGCCGGCGAGCCTACCGGCCAGGGCACCCGCCTGCTGGGCCGCCTGCCGATGCCGCATGACAGCACCCTGGTGCAGCGCTGGCGGGCCGCCGGCCTGCTGATCCTGGGCCGCACCAATACGCCCGAGTTCGGCCTGACGCCTTACACCGAGCCGGTGGCCACCGGGACCACGCACAACCCCTGGGCACCGGGCCACACGCCGGGCGGCAGCAGTGGTGGCTCGGCGGCGGCGGTGGCCGCGCGCATGGTGCCGTTGGCCAGCGGCGGTGATGGCGGCGGCTCCATCCGCATCCCGGCCAGCTGCTGCGGCCTGTTCGGTCTGAAGCCCAGCCGCGGCAGCACGCCCACCGGGCCCGACCACGGCCTGCTGTGGC
>JBBRJU010000294.1:0-4287 GCA_038218895.1 Burkholderiales bacterium | reverse complement strand
CATCACCCATGACCTGGACGAGGCCCTGCGCCTGGCCGACCACCTGGTGATCCTGCGTGACGGCCGGGTGCTGCAGCACGGTGCGCCGGCCGACACCGTGCTGCAGCCGGCCGACGCGCATGTGGCGCAATTTGTGCGGGGCCTGAACCGCGGCCGCCTGCTGCGCTGCGCGGCGCTGCTGCAGCCGGGCGACCCGGTGGCCGGGCCGGCGCTGGCGGCCAGCGCCACACTGGCCGAGGCGGCGCATGCCATGCTGGATGCGGGCTGCGACCGGGCCAATCTGCAAGCGCCCGACGGCCAGCACCTGGGCACCTTGGCGCTGCAGGCGGTGGTGCGCCAGCTGGCGACCTGATCAGCCCCGGGTGGCATCGAGCAGCGTCACGCAGCCATAGCCCAGCCGGATACGGCCCTGGGCCTGCAATTGCTGCAGCACCAGGTGCACCCGCTGGCGCGAGGCACCGGCGGCATCGGCCAGTTCGGCCTGGGTGGCCTGCAGGCGCACCCCGCCGGCGCCGTCGGCCACACCCTGCGACCGCGCCAGGCGCTCCAGCGCGAAGTCCACACGGTCGCTGAGGCTGCGCCGCTGGCTCAGCGCCAGGTAGCGGAACAGCCCGCCCAGGCGGCGGCTGACCAGCACCGCGATGGCGATGGCGCCTTCCGGGTGCTGGTGCAGCAGCGCGATGAAGTCGGCGCGTGGCACATGCAGTGTGCGGGCCTGGCCCTGCGCCACGATCGACACCGTGGCCGGCATGCCGGCCAGCACGGCGGGCAAGCCCACCAGCTCACCGGCATCCAGCCAGCGCAGCAGGGTGTCGTGGCCATCGGCGCTGCCCAGGCGCACCGCCAGCCGGCCTTGCAGGGCGACCACCAGGCTGTCGCAGGCGGCACCCTCGTGCATCACCTGCTGGCCACGATGCCACTGGCGTTGCACACCGGTCTGCAGCAGCGCAGCGGCCAGTGCCGGTGGCAAATCTTGCAGGCATTCGCGCGCAGCGTCGGCATTGGGGCCGGCAGGCGGCGGGGCAGGGCGGGGTGCGGCAGGCATGGCGGGTGGCGGTGCCGGAGTGGTGGTTTCGGTGTGGCGGGTGCGGGGTGGCGGTGGCGGTGGCGGTGGCGGTGGCGGTGTGGCGGGTGCAAGGCTGCAGTGATCCGACTGCAGCTGCGGGATAGCGAGCATCAGGTTTGACCCGGAATTGTCACCTCGGTGGAAATTGTCAGATGTGTTGCTGCCTAGCATGCAGCACAGCCCGGAGCCACCATGTCTACCAGCAACCCACCCGGCCCGCCCGGCGCACAAGCCGCCACCGCCATCACCCGTGCCTGCCAACATGCGGCGCGGCGCTGGTTGCCGCTGGCCGACACCCGCAGCTTTGACGACGCCCGCCGCGGCCATGTGGCCGACCTGCCTGCCGGCGCCATCACCCGCGCCAACGGCGCCCCGGTGTGGAACCTGGCGGCCTACGGCTTTCTGGCCGACGAAGAAGCACCCGACAGCGTGCACCCCGGCCTGTGGCGCCATGCCCGGGTGAACATGGTCACCGGCCTGTTCCAGGTGGTGGACCGGGTGTGGCAGGTGCGTGGCTTCGACATCGCCAACATGACGATCATCGAGGGCGACACCGGCTTGATCGTGATTGACCCGCTGATCAGCACCGAGGTGGCGGCCGCAGCCATGGCGCTGTACTTTGCGCACCGGCCGAAGAAGCCGGTGCTGGCGATGGTCTATAGCCACAGCCATGTCGACCACTTCGGCGGCGTGCGCGGTGTCATCGACGAGGCCGACGTGCTGGCCGGCCGGGAGCAGGTGAACGCGCCGGCCGGATACATGGAAGAGGCTGTCAGTGAACACCTGCTGGCCGGCAATGCGATGGGCCGGCGCGCGCTGTTCCAGTTCGGCCCGCTGCTGCCCAAGGGTGTGCGTGGCCAGGTCGACGCCGGCCTGGGCAAGACCACCAGCACCGGCACGGTGACGCTGATCGCGCCCACCGTGGTGATCAGCCACCCGGTGGAGCGGCATCTGATCGACGGCATCGACTGCATCTTCGAGCTGACGCCCGGCGCCGAGGCGCCGGCCGAGATGATCATCCACCACCCCGGGCTGCGGGTGCTGAACATGACCGAGATCAGCAGCCAGAACTTCCACAACCTGCTGCCCTTGCGGGGCGCGCAGGCGCGTGATGCGCTGGCCTGGTCGCGCTACCTGGACGGCGCGCTGCAGCGCTACGGCGCGGCCAGTGATGTGCTGATCGCCCAGCACCACTGGCCGGTGTGGGGCGGGCAGGCCATCGACGGCTTCCTGCGCCGCCAGCGCGACCTGTACCGCTATGTGCACGACCAGACCCTGCGCCTGATGAACCACGGCCTGCTGGCCGCCGAGATTGCCGAGCGCCTGCAACTGCCCGCCAGCCTGCAGGCCGACTGGGCCTGCCGCGGTTTCTACGGCACGGTCAAGCACAACGTGAAGGCCATCGTGCAGCGCTACCTGGGCGCCTACGACGGCAACCCCGCCCACCTGGACCCGCTGCCGCCGGCCGACGCGGCGCGCAAGACGCTGGAGTACATGGGCGGCGCCGACCCAGTGTTGCAACGCGCGCAGGCCGACTTCGATGCCGGCGCCTACCGCTGGGTGGCCCAGGTGTGCGCGATGGTGGCGCATGCCGGCGCACCCGGTGACGCCGATGTGCAGCGGGCTCAAAACCTGGGCGCCGACGCGCTGGAGCAGTTGGGCTACCAGGCCGAATCGGCCACCTGGCGCAATGCCTATCTGCAGGCGGTGATGGAGCTGCGCCACGGCGTCCCGCAGCTGCCGGCCACGTCGGTGGCGGTGAAGGACATCGTGCGCGCGCTGCCGCTGGGCCTGTTCTTCGACATGCTGGCGATGCGGCTGGACGGTGGCAAGGCCGAGGGCCTGCATCTGCGGCTGAACTGGTGCATCACCGACACCGGCGACAGCGCGTTGCTGAACCTGGAGCACGGCGCACTCACCCACCGGCTGGGTGTGCAGGCTGCCGATGTGGATGCCAGCGTGGCGATGGACCGCGCCACGCTGGACGACATCGCGCTGCAGAAGCTGCCGCTGGCCGATGCGCTGCAGAGCGGCCGCGTGCAGGTGCAGGGCCGGGCGCAGGCCTTTGTGCAGCTGATGTCGATGCTCGACAGCTTCAGCCGCATGTTCGCGGTGGTCGGGCCGCGGCCCGGGCCTTGAATTTCAGTCCTTCCTGACCGCAATGAACCAGCAACCAACCCGCAACCAACCGCAACCAAGCAAGCAACCCACACCGCCATGGCCAACACCAAACCTCTGAAGTTGATCGACATCGATCGCCGCTACAAGCACATCCACCCGGTGCCGCGCATGCCCAACTTTGCCGCCTGGATCGAAGACGTGGACCTGACGCAGCCCTTGAGCGACGCGGTGGCGGCCGAACTGCGCCAGGCGCTGTGGGATTTCGAGGTGATCTTTTTCCACCCGCAGGCCATCACGCCGGCCCAGCATGTGGCGCTGGCCAAGGTGTTCGGGCCGGTGTCGGCGGGCTCGTACTTCGAGCGCAAGCCCGGTGCGCCCGAGCTGGAGATGATCGTCAGTGACCATGATCGCCCGCCGAGCATCGACAATTGGCACACCGACATCAGCTGGAAGCCCAGCCCGCCGCTGGGCACGGCGATCCAGATCACGGTGACGCCACCGGCCGGCGGCAACACCTGCTGGATCAGCACCAGCAAGGCCTACGACTGGTTGTCGCCCGGCATGCAAAAGTACCTGCAAGGCCTGACGGCGGTGCACAGCTGGGAGGTGTCGGGCTTCCGTGAGGCGCTGGGCCAGCGTGGCGACGACGCGCTGATCGCGGCGATCAAGGCCTTCAAGCCGGTGGTGCACCCGGTGGTGCGCAAGAACCCCGACTCAGGCCGCCACTGCATCTTCGTCAACGCCGACTTCACCCGCAACATCCAGGGTGTGGACCGGCATGAGGCGCGCGGCATCCTCAACTTTTTGCTCGACTGGATGAAGAAGCCGGAGTTCATGGTGCACCACCAGTGGGAGCCGGGCGGCATCGCGCTGTGGGACAACCGCAGCACCCAGCACTACGCCCTGGCCGATTATTGGCCGCACCACCGTGTGAACCAGCGGGTCACCTTCGACGTACCTGGCACGGCCGCAACGGCAGCTGCAAATGTGAACGATGTGGTGCTGAAGGGCAAGAAACTGCGGGGTTGAGCGGCTGCTTGGGGCTCTGAGCTGCCGTTGGTGGCTGGTGGCTGGTTGCTGGCGCGTCTTGCTGCTGCTTC
>JBBRJU010000293.1:0-4307 GCA_038218895.1 Burkholderiales bacterium | reverse complement strand
ACCTATCTTGATCGCGGACTGGTTGGCGATCTCATAGGTAACGACGTGAAGTTCGACGTTAAGCCGCGTGAAGAAGGCTCCCTGCTAATGACGCTGCTGGTCAGTTGGGGCCCCATGCTGCTTCTGATTGGCGTGTGGGTGTATTTCATGCGGCAGATGCAGGGCGGCGGCAAGGGCGGCGCGTTCAGTTTCGGCAAGAGCAAGGCGCGCATGCTGGATGAGGCCAACAATTCCACCACTTTCGCCGACGTCGCCGGTTGCGACGAGGCCAAGGAGGAAGTCAAGGAGTTGGTCGATTTCCTGAAAGACCCGCAGAAGTTCCAGAAGTTGGGTGGTCGCATCCCGCGCGGTGTCTTGCTGGTCGGCCCTCCGGGCACTGGCAAGACCTTGCTGGCCAAGGCCATCGCAGGCGAGGCAAAGGTGCCGTTTTTCTCGATTTCAGGCTCTGACTTCGTCGAAATGTTCGTCGGCGTGGGTGCAGCCCGGGTCCGCGACATGTTCGAGCAAGCCAAGAAGAGCTCGCCATGCATCATCTTCATCGATGAAATCGATGCAGTGGGTCGTCACCGCGGTGCCGGCCTGGGCGGCGGCAACGATGAGCGCGAACAGACGCTGAACCAGATGCTGGTCGAGATGGATGGTTTCGAGACCAATCTGGGTGTGATCGTGATGGCGGCCACCAACCGGCCCGACATCCTGGATCCGGCACTGCTGCGCCCCGGCCGCTTCGACCGGCAGGTGTACGTGACCCTGCCTGATGTGCGTGGCCGCGAGCAGATCCTGAATGTGCACATGCGCAAGGTGCCGATCGGCCAGGACATCCGTGCCGACATCCTGGCGCGTGGCACACCCGGCTTCAGCGGCGCCGATCTGGCCAACCTGGTCAATGAGGCGGCCTTGTTCGCCGCACGGCGCAGCGGGCGCGTGGTCGAGATGCTCGACTTCGAGAAGGCCAAAGACAAGATCATGATGGGCCCCGAGCGCAAGAGCATGGTCATGCCCGAGGACGAGCGCCGCAACACCGCCTACCACGAGGCCGGCCACGCACTGGTAGCGCGCCTGATGCCCAAGACCGACCCGGTGCACAAGGTGACCGTGATTCCGCGTGGCCGGGCGCTTGGCGTGACGATGCAGCTGCCTGAAGGTGACCGTTACAGCATGGACAAAGAGCGCATGTTGTCGACCATCAGCGTATTGTTTGGTGGCCGCATCGCGGAAGAAGTGTTCATGCACCAGATGACCACCGGTGCCAGCAATGATTTCGAGCGTGCCACGGCGATCGCCCGCGACATGGTCACCCGTTACGGCATGACCGATGAGCTGGGTCCGATGGTGTATGCCGAGAACGAGGGCGAAGTGTTCCTAGGCCGCTCGGTCACCAAGACCACCAGCATGTCGGAAGAGACGATGCGCAAAGTTGATGCGGTGATCCGCCGCATCATCGACGAGCAGTACACCATTGCCCGCAAGCTGATCGAGGGCAACCAGGACAAGATGCACGCGATGGCCAAAGCGCTGCTCGAATGGGAAACCATCGATGCCGAGCAGATTGAGGACATCATGGGTGGCAAGCCGCCGCGCCCGCCCAAGGACTGGACGCCCAACCCGCGCACCGGCGGATCTGGCCCGGCCAGCGGTGGTGGCACTGTCAGCACCGACACGCCGGTCACGGCCGCCTGAAGCGCGGCGTGTTTCAATGACCGACACGGGGCCTTCGGGCCCCGTGTTTTTTTTGGCCCAGCCCATCCGCCGTTGCCCCACGCCATGTTCTGGCAGACCAGCCGCCACCGCATTTCTCTGCAGCAGCCACAGGTGATGGGCATCGTCAATGCCACGCCTGATTCGTTTTCCGACGGTGGCCTGCATGCCGATGCAGCGTCTGCCCAGGCCCACTGCGACCGCCTGCTGCACGATGGCGCGCACATCCTGGACATCGGCGGTGAGTCCACCCGGCCCGGTGCGCGCCAGCCCGGTCTGGACGAGGAACTGGCGCGGGTGCTGCCCGTGCTGCGGCATGCGGTGACCCTGGGTGTCCCGGTGTCGGTCGACACCAGCCGGCCGGAAGTGATGCAGGCTGCGCTCGACCTGGGCGTGGACATCGTCAACGATGTGCGCGCTCTCGCCCGGCCGGGTGCGCTGGCGGTGGTGGCGGCGCATCCGGCCTGCGGTGTCTGCCTGATGCACATGCAGGGCGATCCCGGCGCAATGCAGCAGGCACCGCACTACGCCGGTGACGTGGTGCAGTTGGTGGCGGCGTGCCTGCGCCAGCGGCTGGCCAGCGTGCTGGCCGCTGGTGTGGCAGCGGACCGCATCACACTCGATCCGGGCATCGGTTTTGGCAAGACATCGGCCCACAATTGGGAACTATTGCGCCGCCAGCATGAATTGTTGGCGCTGGGCCAGCCGTTGCTGGTCGGCTGGAGCCGAAAATCATCATTGGGCACGTTGACTGGTCGGCCGGTCGGTGAACGCGGGCCTGCCAGTGTGGCGGCGGCGCTGGCCGCAGTGCAGCGCGGCGCGCGCGTCTTGCGGGTACACGACGTGGCTGCGACGGTGGATGCGCTGAAAGTGTGGGCCGCCGCCGGCCTGCCCGCCCCCACGCCGGCAGAACATCAGGGACAAGACACGCCATGAGCAGACAATATTTCGGCACCGACGGCATCCGCGGCACCGTGGGCCAGGCGCCCATCACGCCCGACTTCATGTTGCGCCTGGGCCATGCCGTGGGCAGGGTGCTGCGCCGCAGCATCAAGCGCCCGACGGTGCTGATCGGCAAGGACACCCGCATTTCCGGCTACATGATCGAGGGCGCACTGGAGGCGGGCCTGGCCTCTGCCGGGGTCGACACACTGCTGACTGGCCCATTGCCCACGCCGGGCGTGGCTTACCTCACCCGCGCGCTGCGGCTGGACCTGGGTTTGGTGATCAGCGCCTCGCACAACGCCTATCCGGACAATGGCGTCAAGTTCTTCTCGGCCAAGGGCCAGAAACTGCCGGATGACTGGGAGAAGGCGGTCGAGGCGGCGCTGGGCGAGCCGCCGCAATGGGTGGATTCGGCCACCCTGGGCAAGGCGCGTCGCCTGGACGACGCACGCGGTCGCTACATCGAGTTCTGCAAGTCCACCGTCGACACCGACATGAGCCTGCGTGGCCTCAAGGTGGTGGTGGATGCGGCACACGGCGCCGCTTACCACGTGGCACCCGACGTGTTCCATGAGCTCGGCGCTGAAGTGCTGGCCATCGGCTGCGCCCCGGACGGCTTGAACATCAACGCCGGTTTTGGTGCCACGGCACCCCAGGCGCTGGTGAAGGCCGTGGCCGAGCACGGTGCAGACTACGGCGTTGCGCTGGACGGCGATGCCGACCGTCTGCAGTTGGTCGATGCCCAGGGGCGCCTGTACAACGGCGACGAACTTCTCTACGTGATGGCCATGGACCGTCTCGCCCAGCAGCGTCCTGTGCCCGGCGTGGTCGGAACCTTGATGACGAACATCGCCATCGAACAGGCCCTGGCGCGGCGCGGCGTGCGCATGGTTCGCGCCCAGGTTGGCGACCGCTACGTGCTCGAAGAACTGAGCGCGCGCGGCTGGGCCCTGGGTGGTGAGAGTTCCGGGCACCTGCTGGCGCTGGACCGGCACACCACCGGCGACGGCATCGTCAGTGCTCTGCTGGTGTTGCAGGCGGTGCGGCGCAGTTGCGGCACGCTGGCCGCGCTGCTGGACGGGGTGACCCTCTACCCGCAGACCATGATCAACGTACGTCTGCGTGATGGCAGCGACTGGAAGACCAACCCGAAACTCGCCGATGCACGCCACCAGGCTGAACGTGAGCTCGGCGATGCCGGCCGGGTTCTGATCCGCCCGTCAGGCACCGAGCCCGTGCTGCGCGTGATGGTGGAAGCCAGCGACGCGGCACTGGGCCGCCGCTGCGCCGAAGCGATGGCTGCCGCTGCGGCAGCCGGCTGAGAGCGCCCCCAGACCTGCCGCTGCGCGTCAGGCCCCCTTAGGGCAGATGAGGAAATTCGGGAGCGGCCCGGCGTTTGCGCATGCGGCCACGCCGTCTCGGCGTGCGATCAGCGCTTGGGCGGCACCAGCACCTTGTCGATGACGTGGATGACGCCGTTGGTGGCGGCCAGGTCTGCCGGCTGAACGACGGCGTCTTCCACCGTCACGAAGGTGCCCGACCTGGACACCGCGACATTGGCGCCTTGCACCGTCTTGACGTTGTCGTTCTTCACGTCGACGGCCATCACCTTGCCCGGCAGCACGTGGAAGGTCAGAACCGACTTGAGCAGTTCCTTGTCGGCG
>JBBRJU010000292.1:0-4324 GCA_038218895.1 Burkholderiales bacterium | reverse complement strand
GGCATTCGCACGCAGCCAATCCATCAGTCGCGGCGCAATTCGCGTCAGCGGCAGCACTTCATCTGCTGCGCCATGCGCAATCGCTTCGCGCGGCATGCCGAAGACCACGCAGCTGGCCTCGTCCTGGCAGACGTTCCAGCTGCCGGCGTCGCGCATCGACTTCATGGCCCGCGCGCCGTCGGCGCCCATGCCGGTCAGCATCACGCCCAGTGCATTCGGCCCCACCACCCTGGCGGCACTGTCGAACAGCACTTCCCCGCTGGGCTTGTGGCGGTTGACCGGCTCGCCGTCACGCACCCGGGCCACATAGTTGGCACCTGAGCGTTCCACGCTCAGGTGCATGCCGCCGGGGGCGATGTAGGCATGGCCGGGCAGGATGCGGTCGCCGTCCACCGCCTCTTTGACGCGGATGCGGCACAGGCCGTCCAGCCGGGTGGCATAGCTCTTGGTGAAGCCCGGTGGCATGTGCTGGGTGATGACCACCGCCGGCGCATCGGGCGGCAGGTTCATCAGCACTTCCTTGGTGGCCTCGGTGCCGCCGGTGCTGGCGCCGATGAAGATGATCTTCTCGGTCGACAGGCGGCCTAAGTTGGCCACGGCTGCGGCCGGGCGCACACCAGCGGGCGTTGCGCCGCCGGCCGCAGGGGTGCCAGAGACAGTGCCGGCACCTGTGCCTGTGCCGGTGCCCATGCCAGCGCCCAGGGCCGGCGGCAGCCGCCGCACGCGGGCGCACGCGGCGGTGCGCACCTTCTCGGTGATGTCTTCGGCCAGCAGGCGCAGGCCATCGGCCACGCCGATCTTGGGCTTGGCCACGAAGTCGATCGCGCCGAGCTCCAGCGCGCGCAGCGTCACCTCGGCACCGCGCTCGGTCAGCGTGCTCACCATCACCACCGGCATCGGCCGCAGCCGCATCAGCTTGCTGAGGAAGTCGATGCCGTCCATGCGCGGCATTTCCACGTCCAGCGTGATCACGTCGGGGTTGAGGTTGCGGATCATCTCGCGCGCCACCAGCGGGTCGCTGGCCGCGCCGATGCATTGCATGTCGGGCTGGCGGTTGATGATCTCGGCCAGCAGGCCGCGCACCAGCGCGGAATCGTCCACCACCAACACGGTTGTCTTCTTGGTCATGTCGTGTTGCCCTAGAACAGGTCGACCGAGCCACCGGTACGGGACACCGGCGCTGCCTTCTGCGCCGCGACACGGTCTTGGGCCACGAAGGCATCGTTGTGGGTGGCGGCCAGCCGCTTGACCATGGCCTTGCCCGATGCCGGCAGGAAACACACCTTGCGCGGGTAGATCTCCAGCACGTCGCGGCTGACGATCGGGATGCGCTCGGTCTGCAGGTAGTTGATGACGAACTGGGTGTTGCGCTCGCCCACGTTGATGCTGCTCATGCCGCCGATGACCGCGCCGCCGCCGAAGATCTTGGCCTCCAGCGTCAGCCGCGAGGCGCCTTTTTTCATCAGCTCGTTGATCAGCATTTCCATCGCGTAGCTGCCGTAACGGCCAGAGTCGCCCGCGCCTTCGGGCAGCATGAAGTGGTTCATGCCGCCGATGCGGCGCTCGCGGTCCCACAGGCAGGCGGCAATGCACGAGCCCAGCGTGGTGGTGATCAGCAGGTCTTCGTCATGCACGAAGTATTCGCCGGGCAGCACCTTCACCGAGTCGTTGCGAAAGTGCGCGTCCCAGAAGAAGAACGACGCCTCGCCCGGTTTGCGCTGCGCGGCTTTCAACCGGTCGAGCTGCGCTGATCCACCCAGCGCAGATGTCGTGCTGGTGGGGGGAAAGGCTCTTGCCGCCGGCGTGGGTGCCGGGGATGGGGAGGGCATCATGGGCTGGGGTGTCCTTGCTCGACTGGATATCGGCCGAAACTGGACAAACTTCAGCCGCGGCTGCACCGACAGCCGCAGCTACAACTACAGCCGCACCCGCACCCGCACCCGCGGCGCGCAGCGCTCACACCCGCTGGTAGATCGTCTTGCCGCGCAGCTGGAACAGGTCACGCGCCTCGGTGAAGTTCTCCGAATGGCCCACGTACAGCAGCCCGCCGGGCTTGAGCACTGCATGCATCTGCTGCAGCACCTGGCGCTGGGTGGCGCTGTCGAAATAGATCATCACGTTGCGGCAGAAGATGATGTCGAACGGCTCACCCAGACCGCCCGCGCCGGTCCAGTGCCGGCTCATCAGGTTGAAGGGCCGGAAGTCGACCAGCTTGGCCAGCTCGGGCTTGACCCGCATGAAGCCGGCGTTGCTGCCCTTGCCGCGCAGAAAGTGCCGCTGCAGCCGCGCGGGCGACAGGCCGCGGGCGTCGGCGTCGTACACGCCGCGCTGGGCAGTGGCCAGCACCTTGGTGTCGATGTCGCTGGCCACCACACGCACCTGCGCCGCGCTGCCCAGCGTCTCCAGCGCGGTGATGGCGATGGAATACGGCTCTTCGCCGGTGGATGCGGCGCTGCACCAGATGCGCAGCGCCTTGCCCGCGCGCGCCTTCAGGTCATCGACCAGCGCATGGAAGTGGTGCTCTTCGCGGAAGAAGGCGGACAGGATGGTGGTCAGGCAGTAGACGAACTCCAGCCACTCGTCGTCACCCGATGCGCCGGTGTTGGCCAGCAGCCACTGCAGGTAGGCGGCGACGATGCGGAGGCTGGTCTCGCGCAGCCGGCGTGACAGGCGGCTGTACACCATGGCCTGCTTGCCCGCATGCAGGCTGATGCCGGCGCGCTGGTAGATGAGCTCGCGCACCCGGTCGAAGTCTGCCGCGGAGAAATTGAACTCCTGGTCGGCGGCCAGGGGCGCGGCCTGTGCGCGGGCAGGGCGCGCAGCGGGGTTGAGCGTCGGCAACATGTCAGTCATGCTGGCAGTCTGGCGGCCGCTGGCGGTGTGCATGCACTGAAATGCAGGGCCAGTACCGGCCATCTCGAGACCCGGCTGCACGGCAGCCGGCTTAGACTTGCCATTCACCCGATTTGCACTGCGCCACCGCCACCTCTGCCGCCCTTGCCACCCGTGGACGCCGCACACGCCGCCAGTGTCTTGACCGACACCAGCGCCTTGACCGACACCAGCGCCTTGCGGCTGGAATCGGCGCTGGCCCTGCTGCGCCAGGCCGGGCAGGGTGCGCCAGTGGGCGACCCGGCATCCCCCGCCTATCTGCAAACGCTGATCGACCAGCTGGTCGATCTGTCCAGCCGCGATGCGCTGACCGGCCTCGCCAACCGCCGCAGCTTCGAACTGGCGTTGGCGCGCGAGGTCGACCGGGTGGCCCGCTCGGGTGAATCGGCCTTGCTGCTGATGGTCGACATCGACCACTTCAAGCGGGTCAACGACAGCCATGGCCATGGCGCCGGTGATCTGGTCATCCGCGCCGTGGGCCAGGCCCTGACCGACAGCGTGCGGCCGATGGACCTGGTGGCGCGCATTGGCGGCGAAGAGTACGCCGTGCTGCTGCCCAACTGCCCGCCCGCGTTCGGCCCGCAGGTGGCTGCACGGGTGCGCCAGCGGGTGGCGCGCAGCACCGTGGCCCTGCCAGACGGGCAACAGCTGGCCGTCACCTGCAGCGTGGGCGGTGCGTTTGCGCCGCAGTGGGTGCGGTCCACCCCGGGCATCTGGCTGCAACGCGCTGATCTGCAGCTGTACCGGGCCAAGGCTGAGGGGCGTGACCGGGTGTGCCTGGAACACACCGCCGCGCCCGATGTCAGTGTGCAAGAGCGTGAAATGCTGCTGGCCAGCCACGCGGTCCAGGATTCCGAATGAGCCAAGCAGTGCAAGCCCTCCAAGCGGGCGGCCAACGCGGCGCCACCATCACCGCGATCACCAGCGGCAAGGGCGGCGTGGGCAAGACCCTGGTGGCCGCCAACCTGGCTGCGGCCCTTGCCCGCGCCGGCCAGCGGGTGCTGGTGCTCGACGCCGACCTGGGCCTGGCCAACCTGGATGTGGTGCTGAACCTGGCCGCGCGCGTCACCTTGCACGATGTGTTCATCGGCAAAGCCACCTTGGACGCAGCGCTGCAGCCGGCGCCGGGTGGCTTCTCGGTGCTGCTGGCCGGCTCGGGTTTGGTCGAATACAGCCGCATGACGCCCGAGGTGCGTGACAAGCTGCTCGACGTGATCGCCCAGGTGCGGCCGCGCTTCGACCATGTGCTGCTCGACACCGGCGCCGGCATCTCCGACGTGGTGCTGTACACCGTGTCGCTGGCCGGTGAGGTGCTGCTGGTGACCACGCCCGAGCCCACATCGCTGACCGACGCCTACGCCACCATCAAGGTGCTGGCCACCACGCAGGGGCGGCGCAAGGTCCACCTGCTCGTCAACCAGACCCGCAAGAT
>JBBRJU010000291.1:0-4328 GCA_038218895.1 Burkholderiales bacterium | reverse complement strand
TGGGCGCCGCTGGCGGCGCGGCCTTCGTTGAGCATCATGCGGATGAAGTGCATGTAGTCGCCCACGGTGCCGTACAAGCCGCCGCCGCCCATCTCATGCTCGGGGTGCTGTTCGATCTCCAGAGCACCGGCCACCAGCGTGCCGTCGTCGCCGCGGTGGTGGATCTTGGCCAGCCGGCTGCGCTGGTCAGCCCGGATCTGGAAACCCGTGTCGGTCATGCCCAGCGGGCCCAGCAGGTGTTGCTGCAGGTACTGGCCGAGGGTCTGGCCGCTCACCGTCTCGACCATGCGTGCCGCCCAGTCGATGCTGATGCCGTAGAGCCAGCGCTCGCCCGGCTCGAACACCAGCGGCTGCAGCATCGCCGCGCGGCTGCAGCTGATGATGCCGGGTGTGCCGGTGGCGGCCTGGTAGCGGCCGGTGTCGGCGTCCCAGAACTCGTAGCCGAAGCCGGCGGTGTGGGTCAGCAGATGGCGCAGGGTGATGTCGCGTCGAGGCGCCCGCATGATCGGCTGGCCAGCGGCGTCGAAGCCTTGCAGCACCTGGCAGTCGCCCAGGCGCGGCACCACCGACTTGGCCGGGCTGTCCAGGCTGAGCTTTCCCTGTTCCACCAGCTGCATGCAGGCTGCACCGGTGATGGCCTTGGTCATCGACGCGATCCAGCCCACGGTGTCGGTGGTCATCGCGCCGCCGGTGCCCGGGTCAGTGCCCGGGTCAGCACCCAACACGCGCTGGCCGAAGGCACCTTGATACAGGTTGTGGCTGCGGTCGGTCACCATGGCCACCACGCCGGGCACGGCGCCTTGTGCGGCGGCGCGGCCCAGGATCTCGTCCAGACTGGTTTGCAGGGTCATGATGCGTCTCCGGTGGGGTTGGGGGCGGGGCATGTGCGCGCCAGCGGCGCCGCCGCAGTGTGCGCCGGCAGGCCGCGCCCATCAAGACGCAATGGCCAGATTGCGGGTTGTCACCAATGCCGGATAACGGGTGACGGGTGACGGGTGACTGATGCCGGGTGCCGACCGTTTGTCGCCGGCCAGCTACCGGCTGCCGGTGCGGCGCCTCAGCCCGGCGCAGCCACCAGGCCGAACTTCGCGATCAGGCGGTCGCGTTGGCCGGGCTGGAAGTTGATGCGCGAGGCATCACCGCCCACCGCCCGCACCAGCCGCCGGTCCATCACCGCAAACCACAGCGGCGGTACATAGGCCAGCGGAAACATGCCGAAGTAGCCGTTGGGCAGCTGTGGCGCTTCATCGAAATGGCGCAGCGACTGGTAGCGCCGCCCCGGGTGGGCATGGTGGTCGCTGTGGCGCTGCAGGTGGAAGGTGGCCCAGTTCGAGAACACATGGGTGCTGTTCCATGAGTGCTGCGGCGCGCAGCGCTCGGGCCTGCCGTTGGCATCCACCCGGCGCAGCAGCCCGTAGTGCTCGATGTAGTTGGCCGAGGTCAGCTGGAAGTTGGCCCACAGCGACGCCGGCACCAAGAACAGCAGCACCTGCGGGCCCAGCCAAAGGCACAGCGCGGCCCACAGCGCGGCCGAGATCGCCAGCGGCTGCAGGATCTGGTTGTGCCACGACCAGAACGCCTGGCCGTCGGCACGCAGGCGTGCGCGCTCCAGCGCCCAGGCACGGCGCCAGGCGCCGGGCATCTCACGCCGCACAAAGGCCCAGATCGATTCACCCATGCGCGACGAGGCCGGGTCTTGCGGCGTGGCCACATCACGGTGGTGGCCGCGGTTGTGCTCGATGGTGAAATGGCCGTAGACCGTCGGCGCCAGGATGATCTTGGCCAGCCAGCGCTCCAGCGGCGTTTGCTTGTGGCCGATCTCGTGGCCCAGGTTGATGCAGAAGCCGCCCACGCCGCCAGTGGCGATGACCAGGCCCACCTGGCCCGCCCAGCCCAGCGGCGCGGTCTGGCTGAACCAGGCCGCGAAGATGAAGGCGCCCCACAACAGCGGCACCAGGGCAAAGGTGACACGGCGGTAGTACCGGTCGGCCTCCAGCGCCGGCACCGCCGACTCTGGCGGGTTGCTGCGGTCGGTGCCGAGCAGCAGATCGAGCAAGGGCGCGACCACATAGGTGAAGATCACCGGCAGCCACAGCATCAGCGTCACCGGGTACCACAGCCACAGCAACGGGCCGGCGGCGATGGTCAGCGGCACCAGCAATGACAACACCCAGGCGAAGCGCTTGTGGTCGCTGTAGGGGGTGGCGGGGCGGGGGCTGGTGGCGGTGGTCGACATCTTCACAGTGTCGGCGTGTTGGCTGGCCGCTGTCGAGCCTGATGTAGCGCTTGCTGTGGCGCCCGGCGTCCAGCGCGCTGTCGATCCCGCTGTCGAACCACCCACACCGTCAGCTCTGGCGCCGTGTGGCCAGCCAGATGCTGGGCAGTATCAGCGCGGCGCCGGCGGCGTGGTACCAGGCCGGTGGCTCGCCCAACAGCAGCCAGGCGGTGAAGGCCGCATACACCGGCCCCAGGTACAGCACCAGCGCGGTGGGCCCGGCGCCCAGTTCACGCAGCATGAAGGAATAGGCCTGGTAAGCCACGATGCCCGGCAGCACGGCGGCGGCCACCACCAGGCCCAGCGCCTGCCAGCTGAACGGCGGTGGTGTGACCAGCGCCAGCTCCAGCGCAGTGAAGGGCAGCAGCACCAGGATGCCGCCAGCGGTGATGGCCACCAGCCGCTCGGCCGTGCCCAGGCGGCTAGGCCACAGCCGCAGCAGCACCGAGTACGCCACCCAGCTGGTGCCGGCGGCCAGCACCCAGCCATCGCCCACGGTGAAGCGCACCGCCAGCAGGTTGCGCAGATCGCCCTTGGCGATGACGAACAGCACGCCCACCAGCGCCAGCGCCACGCCCACCACCTGGCTGGGTGCCATGCGCTCGCCCAGCAGCACTGCGCCCACCACCGCAATCGCCACCGGCGTGGCGGCATAGATCAGCGCGATGTTGGCCGACGAGGTGGTCTGCCCGCCGATGTAGACAAACGCGCCGCAGATCCACATGCCCAGCCCGCCCAGCACCAGCAGCTGCTTCCATTCAGCCGCCAGCCAGGGCCGCCCGGCGCGGCGCAGCCCCACCCAGGCCAGCGGCAGCATCAGCGCGAAAGCCAGGCTCCAACGGCCCAGCGCCAGCACATGCGGCGAGACCACCCCCGCTGCGGCGCGGGCGATCAGGTAGTTGCTGGACCAGGCTAGCGGCACCAGCCACAGCAGCAGGCGGGCCAGGCGCTGGCGGCGCTGTGCGGCGTGCTGGGCTGCGTGCTGTGCTGCGTCCTGTACGGCGGGGTTGGCTGGCGTGGTCACGGCAGAGGCGAGGGCGGGGGCCGGGCGCTGCAATTGGTGCCGCGTAACCAGATGATTGCCTGTACCAACTGCGGCTTGGCACCGATGCAGCGCCGCATGGCCGCAGCCAGGTTGCGCGCACCGGCCGCCGGCACGGCCCTGGCCCGGCAGCATCACACCTGGGGTGCTACTCCAACAGCTTGTCGATCTTGAACACCCGCTGGGCCGACAGCGCGATCCAGCCAGCCAGGGTCAGCCCGCTCAGCAGGCCGAAGAACCACAGCAACAGGTAAGCGTCGTGGTTGCTGCCGTCGCGGCCCAGCATCCAGCTGATGAAGAAGAAGAACACCGACACCGCGAACAGGCCGATCAGGTTGTTGATGCGCCGGGTGGCGATTTCGTCAGGGGAGCGGGGGGGCATGCGCTGCGCCAGGGTGGTGAAGGGGCCTCGATTCTCAACCAGGCGCCAGCGCCAGGCCAGCAGCGGCCCTAAAAGCCACCGGTCAGTCAGCGGCTGATGGCATACACCCCGGTGTGCCGCAGCTGGCCGCTGGGCTCGGCGCGCTCATGGCGCAGCAGCCCTTCCAACGCAAAGCCGGCCCCGAGCAGCAAGCGCATGAGGCCAAATGCGCCGCACGCCAGGCCCAGCGCGAGGCAGGCAAGAACCCGCGTGGCCCTGAGCCCGAACCACCGTCGAGCGAACCCAGGCCAGGCGACCAAATCAACCTCACCGACGAAGCGGGCGCATCACCAAGGCCGGTGACCCTTACGTTGATGTGCACAGGTTGGACCGGCGTGGGGAATGACCGTTTAGCTCTGGGAGCCTCTGGCGTGCTGGGACCACCGGTTGAAGGCACGACAAACTCGGCTAGCGAATGGGTCCCCAACGCGCTTCTTCCATCAGGGTCCGCAGCCAGCAAGACAAGGGCTGCACAGTGACCGGTAGTAGTTTCTTCCGTCCGCACCCTTTGCAATGCATCAACGCGCAGCAAGCACCACACGGTGGGCTTTTATTCGACTGAAAGAAAGACGTTTGAATCGCTGCGCGAT
>JBBRJU010000290.1:0-4340 GCA_038218895.1 Burkholderiales bacterium | reverse complement strand
GTTGCTGGCGGCTGCGGTGGTGGTGACAGCCTTCGACCCCTGGGCGCTGCTGCAGCCGGGTTTCTGGCTGTCGTTCACGGCGGTGGGCCTGCTGATGGCCAGTGACCCGGCCAGCGGCGCAGCACCGGCTGCACCGGGCGCGCGTGGCCTGCTGGCTGGCCATTTGCGCGCCCAGACCGTGGCCACGCTGGGGCTGGCACCGCTGTCGCTGGTGTTTTTCCAGCAGTTCAGCTTGGTCGGCGTGCTGGCCAACTTGGTGGCGATCCCGCTGGTCACGCTGCTCATCACGCCGCTGGCGTTGGTGGGCATGCTGGTGCCGGGCTTGTGGGCCGTGTCGGCCTGGCTGGTGCAGGCGCTGGTGTGGGGCCTGGGCTGGCTGGCCCAGGTGCCGCTGGCGGTGTGGCAAGTGCCGGCCGCGCCGCTCTGGCTGGTGGCGGCTGCGGCGCTGGGCGGGCTGCTGGCGGTGCTGCCGGCACCCTGGGCGCTGCGCTGGCTGGCCCTGCCGCTGGTGCTGCCGCTGCTGTGGCCACCGCTGGCGCGGCCGGCGCAAGGGCAGTTCGAGGTGCTGGCCGCAGACGTGGGGCAGGGCACGGCCCTGCTGCTGCGCACCCGGCAGCACCTGCTGGTGTATGACGCCGGCCCGCAGTACTCCCGCGACAGCGACGCTGGCCAACGCGTGCTGCTGCCACTGCTGCGCGCCCGCGGCGAAGCACGCATTGACCTGCTGATGCTGAGCCACCGCGACAGCGACCATGTCGGCGGTGCTGCCAGCTTGTTGGCGGCGCACCCGGTGGCCGCGCTCAGCACCTCGCTGGAAGCCGGCCACCCGCTGCTGGTGCAGGCCGCACCGGGCCTGCCGCACACACCATGCCGCGCCGGCCAGCGCTGGGCCTGGGATGGCGTGCAGTTCGCCGTGCTGCACCCCACGCCCGACGACGTGGCGTTCGCCACCAAGCCCAATGCGGTCTCCTGCGTGTTGCGGGTGCAGGATGCGGCGGGCCGCAGCCTGCTGATCACCGGTGACATCGAGGCGCCGCAGGAAGCCGCGCTGCTGCGGCGCACCGGCGCGGCGCTGGCCAGCACCATGCTGGTGGTTCCGCACCACGGCAGCCGCACCTCGTCCACGGCTGATTTCCTGGATGCGGTGCAGCCCCGGGTGGCAGTGGTGCAGGCCGGCTACCGCAGCCGCTTCGGCCACCCGGCACCGGATGTGCTGGCGCGCTATGCCGAGCGCGGCATCGATGTGGTGCGCACCGACAGTTGTGGTGCGTGGCTGTGGCACGATGGTGCGAGTGCATGCACCCGTGATGTGCGCCGCCGTTACTGGCATGCTGCAGCGCCCGTGGCTGGTGCGGTTGTTGCTAACCCGTCAGGGCCAGGAGCCCCTTCCCGATGAAACCTTCCTTCGACGAAATGCAGGCCGGTGCTGGCACAGTGCGGCCGCACTACAGCGGTTTCAATCGTTGGCTGCTGCAACAAGCACCTGCCCTGATGGCCGCCCGCCGCGACGAGGCGGAGATGATCTTTCGCCGCGTCGGCATCACCTTCGCCATCTATGGCGCCAAGGACGAAGACGGTGCCGGCACCGAGCGGCTGATTCCGTTCGACGTGATCCCGCGCATCATCCCCAGCGACGAATGGGCGCGCCTGCAGCAGGGCCTGGCCCAGCGGGTGGCGGCACTGAACCGTTTCCTGCACGACGTTTACCACGGCCAGGAGATCCTGAAAGCCGGCATCGTGCCCACCGAGCAGGTGCTGCAGAACACCCAGTTCCGCCCCGAGATGATGGGTGTGGACCTGCCGGGCCAGATCTACTCGCACATCGCCGGCATCGACATCGTGCGCGCCGCCCAGCCCGACGGCAGCGGCACCTACTACGTGCTGGAAGACAACCTGCGCGTGCCCAGCGGCGTGAGCTACATGCTCGAAAACCGCAAGATGATGATGCGGCTGTTCCCTGAACTGTTCGCCCAGCACCGGGTGGCGCCGGTGGCGCACTATCCTGATCTGCTGCTGGAGACCTTGCGTGATGTGGCGCCAGCCGGCATCAGCGACCCCACCGTGGTGGTGCTGACCCCCGGCATGTACAACAGCGCCTACTTCGAGCATGCGTTCCTGGCCCAGCAGATGGGGGTGGAACTGGTCGAGGGGCAGGACCTGTTCGTCAAGGACAACTTCGTCTACATGCGCACCACCCAGGGCCCGCGCCGGGTGGACGTGGTCTACCGCCGGGTGGATGACGACTTCCTCGACCCCACAGCCTTCCGGCCCGACAGCACGCTGGGCTGTGCCGGCCTGCTCGACGTCTACCGCAAGGGCAACATCAGCCTGTGCAACGCCATCGGCACCGGGGTGGCCGACGACAAGAGCATCTACCCCTTCGTGCCCAAGATGGTGGAGTTCTACCTCGGCGAAAAGCCGATCCTGGAGAACGTGCCCACCTATGTGTGCCGCGAACCCGACGACCTGCAGTACGTGCTGGACCATCTGGGCGAACTGGTGGTCAAGGAAGTGCATGGCGCCGGCGGTTACGGCATGCTGGTGGGCCCGGCCAGCACCAAGGCCGAACTCGCCGCATTCCGTGCGGTGCTGCTGGCCCGGCCCAGCAACTACATCGCCCAGCCCACGCTGGCGCTGAGCACCACACCCACCTTCGTGGATGCCGGCATCGCGCCGCGCCACATCGACCTGCGGCCCTTCGTGCTGACGGGCAAGAGCGTGCAGATGGTGCCTGGCGGACTGACCCGCGTGGCCTTGAAGGCAGGCTCGCTGGTGGTCAACAGCAGCCAGGGTGGCGGCACCAAGGACACCTGGGTGCTGGAAGCCTGACAACCACGGACCACGACGACATGCTGTCAAGAACCGCCGACCACCTGTTCTGGATGTCCCGCTACATGGAGCGGGCCGAAAACACCGCCCGCATGCTGGATGTCAACTACCAGACCTCGCTGCTGCCGCAGTCGGCCGACCGGACTGCCGAAGGCTGGGCCGGCGTGCTGGGCATCTCGGAGCTGACCGCTGCCTTCAGCGAGAAGCACGACACGGTGACCGCCGACGACGTGATGGACTTCATGGTGCGCGACGCCGGCAACCCATCGTCCATCGTCTCCTGCCTGCACGCCGCCCGCGAGAACGCCCGTGCGGTGCGCGGCACCCTGACCACCGAGCTGTTCGAGACCACCAACCAGACCTGGCTGGAATTCACCCGCCTGCTGCGTGGTGATGAATTCGAGCGGGACCCTGCCGCGCTGTTCGAGTGGGTGAAGTTCCGTTCGCACCTGAGCCGGGGGGTCAGCGTGGGCACGATGCTGCAGGATGAATCACTGCACTTCATCCGCATTGGCACCTTTCTGGAGCGGGCCGACAACACCGCGCGCTTGCTGGACGTGAAGTTCCACGCCTTGTCCCGCGACTACTTCGGCACCTGGGCCGACGACAACGCGCCCGAGGTCGATTTCTACCACTGGAGCGCGATCCTGCGCTCGGTCAGCGGCTTCGAGATCTACCGCAAGGTCTACCGCAACGTGATCCGCCCCGACAAGGTGGCGCAACTGCTGGTCCTGCGGCCCGACATGCCACGCTCATTGGCTGCGTGCATGAACGAGGTGGTGGCCAACCTCGACCTGGTGGCCAACGAGCAGAGCGCCGAAACCCGCCGCCGTGCCGGCCGTCTGCGCAGCGACCTGCAGTTCGGCCGCATCGACGAGATCCTGGCCACCGGGCTGCATGCCTTTCTCACCCAGTTCCTCGACCGTGTCAACGACATTGGCGCCGGCATCAGCCGCGATTTCCTCGTCCCGGCCTGACCTCGGTCATGCCGGCAACAATGCTGCGCAGCAGCATCGTGCGCATTGAAGAAAGCATCCCGTGTCGATCCACGTTGCCCTGAACCATGTCACCCACTACAAATACGATCGCCGCGTCGTCATGTCGCCGCACATCGTGCGGCTGCGCCCGGCGCCGCACTGCCGCAGCAACATCCTCAGCTACAGCCTGAAGGTCGAGCCCGAAGGGCATTTCATCAACTGGCAGCAGGACGCCTTCGCCAACTACCTGGCGCGCCTGGTGTTTCCGGAGCCGGCGACCGAGTTCAAGGTGACGGTGGACCTGGTGACCGAGATGTCGGTCTACAACCCGTTCGACTTCTTCCTGGAGCCCGAGGCCGAGCACTACCCGTTCCAGTACGACGCGGCCACCAAGCTGGAACTGCAGCCCTATCTGGTGACCGAGCCGGCGACGCCGGCCTTTGCGCGATTCCTGGCCACGCTCGACCGCAGGCGGCGCCGCACCATCGACTTCCTGGTCGACGTCAACCAGCGCCTGCAGCACGACATCCGCTA
>JBBRJU010000289.1:0-4352 GCA_038218895.1 Burkholderiales bacterium | reverse complement strand
CATCACCACCTTCGGCGAGCATGTGGCGCTGGACCGGGGCTCCGACGATGCCGACGACGGCCAGGCCCAGGCTGCCGCCGACGACATGGACGCGCTGACGGTGCAGCGTGGCCAGAGTGCGCCCGCCGCGCGGGTCAAGTTCGACCTCGACCTGCCCAGCGCCAGCGCCGACGATGCCCCGCTGGGCCCCGTGCAAAGCCTGCCTGAATGGGACTGGAAGCAGCAGCGCATGCGCCCGCAGCATTGCAAAGTGCTGACCCTGGTCAGCGCGACACCGCCGCCCTGGGCCCCGCCACCTGGGCTGCAGGCCACCGCCCGCAGCATGCGGCGCCGGCTGGAGGTGCTGCGCGCCGCGCCCCGTTGGCAGCGTGGCTGCACCGACGGCGACATGCTGGACCTGGACGCCTGGGTGCGCCATGCCGGCGCGGGTGGCGCAGCCGTGCCCGCTGCGGGCGACCCGCCGGTGTTCAGCCGCCAGGTGCGTGGCGCGCGCAGCCTGGCGTCGCTCCTGCTGGCCGATCTGTCACTGTCCACCGATGCCTATGTGAACAACGACGCCCGCGTGATCGACGTGGTGCGTGACGCGCTGTTCGTGTTTGGCGAGGCGCTGCACGGCACTGGCGATGCGTTTGCGATGCTGGGTTTCAGCTCGGTGCGGCGCAGCCATGTGCGCTTGCAGCACCTCAAGGGTTTTGACGAGACCTGGGGCGCGCCAGTGCAAGCCCGGGTGGGCGCCATCAAGCCGGGTTACTACACCCGCATGGGCGCGGCGATCCGCGCCGCCACGCTGCAGCTGGCGCAGCGGCCCGAGCGCCAGCGCCTGCTGCTGATCCTGACCGATGGCAAGCCCAATGACCTGGACCAGTACGAGGGCCGCTGGGGCCTGGAAGACACACGCCACGCGGTGGCCGAGGCGCGCGAGGCCGGCCTGCTGCCGTTTTGCATCAGCATCGACGCGCAGGCCCATGCCTACCTGCCACACCTGTTCGGCCCACGCGGCTGGGCCTGGGTACAGCGCCCGGCGGCGCTGCCGGCGCGGCTGGCGGCGGTGTATGCCCGGCTGACCCGGGGCTGACCCGGGGCTGACCCGGGGCTGACGCGCCACTGCGCCGTTGCGGGCATGGGCCGGCCGTCAGTGGTCTGCATGACAATGCAGCCCCGCCTTGCATGGACTGGCCCATGGACCTTCGTGCCTTCGATCTGCCGCGCTATCTGGCGGTGCTGCCCTTGTTCAGCGACCTGGGCCAGCCCGAATTGGAGCGCTTGGCCAAGGGCTGCCACTTGCGCCGCCTGGCCCGCGGCGACATGGTGTTTCGCGTCGGCGAGCCTTGCGACTGTTTCCATGTCACCGTCACCGGCCAGGTCAAGCTGTTTGCGGTGTCGCCTGCCGGGCAGGAGAAGGTGATCGAGCTGCTCGGCCCCGGCAGCAGCTTTGCCGAGGCGCTGATGTTCGTGGACAAGCCCTATTTCATCAACGCCCAGGCGCTGACCGACTCCCTGCTGCTCAGCGTGGGCAAGGCCGTGGTGCTGGCCGAGATCCAGGCCGACGCCCGCTTTGCCTTGCGCATGCTGGCGGGCATGTCACGCCGGCTGCACGGCCTGGTGCGCGACGTGCAGGCCTATGCGCTGGACAGCGGCGTGCAGCGCATCATCGGCTACCTGCTGCGTGGGCAGGGCAATGCCGATGGCGCGCCCGATGCGCCCATCACTGTCACGCTGCCGGTCAGCAAGGCCACGGTGGCCTCCCGGCTGAGCGTCACGCCCGAGTACTTCTCACGTGTGCTGCATGAGCTGGAAGCTGCCGGCCTGTTGGTGGTGGACAAGCGCGACATCCGCATCCTGGATGCGCAGCGGCTGGCGCTCTACCCTGGCAGTTGAGCAGCCTGGTCCGGGCATCAAGGCCAGCGCCGGTCGTCCAGCGCCGGCCAGGCACCACCGGGCGCCAGCGGCAGCCGCGTCAGCACACGGCGGATGTCCAGGTGCAGCACCACCGCCGTCAGCGTGCCATCATCGCCCGCCTCGGCGCCCACCAGCCAGGGCTGGTGCGCAGAGCCGAACACCGCCACCCAGGGCCGTTCAAGGCGGATGGGGCGGATGCCCAGATAGCCCGGCCGCGGCAGGCCTTCGCCCAGGCGCCAATCGTGCACCATGCCGTCGTAGATGGGCGGGGCGGCGGGGTCGCTGCTGATCTCCCACAACTCGGTCCAGCCTTGCACCACGATGGCATGGCTGCGCCGCTGGGGCAGGGTGCACACCGCCAGCAGCGTGCCCGGCCGGCCCTGGGCATTGCGCAGCGGCCAGCGGGCCAGCGCCTGGCCGGTTGCGTCACGCAGCACCAGGTCGGCACCGTCGGCGGCCATGGCACCGTCGCCTGCCGTGCTGCAGGCGCCGCCGGTGGCGGGTGCAGCCGCCACACTGCGGGTGACCGCTCCCGACGCAGCACCCGCAGCAGCTTCGGTGGCAGCGCCTGCGTGTGCACCCGCCACCGCACCCGCGACCGCACACACCACTGCACCCGCCACCGCACCGGCCCGCAACCAGCCCGCCAGCCCGCCAGCCACCCAGCCTGCCACCCAGCCTGCCACCCAGCGCGCCACCCAGCGGCAGCGCTGGCGGCGCATCAGCGCGCGGCTGGCCGACATGCCGGCACTGCGGCGATGCGCAGCAATTGGCCATGCTGCATCCAGTCGGCCAGGCGGCGCTGCACCCGCACGGCGGGCACACCCAACATGGCGCCCAGGGCCTCGTAGGGCCGGCGCACCAGCGGCAGGCCGCTGGCACAGGCTTCCACCAGGTCCAGTCCCCAGGCGTCAGTGATGGGCATCGCCGGGCCCGTAAACACGGGCCCGACGCGCAACAGCACACCATGGCTCAGCCACTGGCGCAGCGTCTCGATCACGCTGTCATCGCCCAGGCCCAGCGGCGCACCCAGGCTGGCAAAGGGCTCGTCATCCAGTGTCAGCCCCTGCACAACCCGTTGCAGCAAGCCACTGCGCCCGGCCGATGGCCAGGCCGGGTTGGTGCTGGTGGGTGGCGGCCGCGTGGGCATGGTCACGCGGGTGGTGGGTGCTGGGTGGCAGGCGGACGGCGGGCGGTGGGCGGTGGGCGGTGGGCGGTGGGCGGCGGGCGGTGCACAAGCTGCACTTGGCGCGCAGCGGGCGCGCACGCGCTCAGGCCGGGCCGGGTGGCCTCATAGCTTGAGGATCCAGGCCACCGCCTCGCCCAGGTCGGCATCGCTGATCTTGTCGGGGCCGTTGGGCGACATCGGGATCGGCCCGAACACGCCCTTGCCACCGGTGCGCACCTTCTGCACCAGGTTGGCCTGGGCATCCTGGCCCTTGTACTTGGCCGCGATCTGCTGGAACGACGGCCCCACCAGTTTTTTGTCCTTGGCGTGGCAGGCCATGCAGCCGGCCTTGGTCATGGACTCCTCGGGCCCGGCCTGCGCCGGCCCCACCCAAACCGCGATCAGCGCGGCCATCCAAACAGCTTTCATCAGGTCTCCTCCAAACGGGCAAATCGAATCGAATTGAACCAAGCGCCTGCGCGGCGACACGAGCCCTCCAGCGCACGCCGCTGATCTGGCTCTACCGGGCCGCTGGGGTGGCCATGCAGGCCTGGGCTCTGGCCCCTGGGGGAAGCGCCGCAGGCGCTTCGGGGGGGGGGTCAATAAATATCGCGCTGGGTGTTGTAAACGTTGAACTTGCCGGTGGGCGTGATCAGCCTGGGGTCCTTGATCACCGCCTTGAGCTTGAGCGTCTTGTCGTCGACCACGACGATCGCGCTCTGCTTGTTCTTGGCCGACCAGACCGAGAACCACACCTCGTCGCCGGCCTTGTTGAATTCAGGCTGCACCACCCGCTTGGCACCGTCGTCGGTGATGCCGGCCCATTCGGCGATGGGCAGCACGGTGAATCCCTTGGCCAGGTTCTTGATGTCGAACACCGCCACCGATTGCGAGATCGCCGCGTCCGGGTTCAGCGGCGTGTCGCTGTACAGATGGTTGCTCTTGGGGTGGGTCTTGATGAACAGCGCGCCGCCGCCCTGGCCCTTGATCTGCGCCACTTCCTTGAAGGCGTACTGCTTGTGCCCGACCGGGTCGGTGCCGATCAGCGAGATGGCCTCGTCGCCCAGGTGGCCGGTACTCCACACCGGGCCGAACTTCGGATGGATGAAGTTGGCACCGCGGCCCGGGTGCGGGATCTTGCTGACCTCGATCAGCTTGACCAGCTTGTCTTCCTTGGCATCGACCACGGCGATCTTGTTGCTCTGATTGGCCGCCACCATGAAGTAGCGCTTGGTGCTGTCCCAACCGCCGTCGTGCAGGAAGCGGGCGGTGCCGATCTCGGTGA